>JAEWUR010000232.1 GCA_023397045.1 Planctomycetota bacterium | reverse complement strand
GTTGTGCTTCTTCCAAGTCCTTGTTAGTCGCCCAATAGCCGCGTTCCAGGTCTAAGAGGAAGCCGCGATCGTTTGGATTGCGCCGTTTGCGCCACCCGAGGTTGATTCGCCAGATGGTGGCCGTGTCGCCGTATCGCATCGTGGCAATCCGTTGCTCGCCAACCAGGACCTCCGATTTGCGAACGTCAGGACGACCATCGAGATCGGCGAAGCGGAAGGTGTTCTGTAGTTGATATCCAACCCGCTGCCGTTCTTCCTCATCCGAGGTAATACGATCGGCGCGTCGAGCCGTCACATTTTGGAGCCGCACCATTTCCCGGATCTCGTCGGTCGGCAATAACGGTCGTGCGCAGTTCTCGCATACGTTTGGCCCCGGCCCTTCCGCAATGAGATGTCCATAGCCGCATGCCGCGCAAGTCTTCATCGTAAAACGCGTCAGGTCGCGAGTTTCTTCATCAAACGCTAGATTCACCTTGTTGACGCGATAACGCGCCCCTTCGTGATAAATCAGCGACTGCGGACCAAATTCGGAGATGGCCAAGAAACGCGGCCGGGAGAGGAACTCGTCGCGCCCGCGAACACCACGACGCGCGGGGATGAATGCCGATAACGGCAACCGCGGGAAGTTGTAACCGGGGAGAAACCCCTCGCTGGCAAAGTAGCGGTAGCTGTAAAAGTCGCCCTCCGACGCATTCTGCGGGTTTGTCAACAGTGCGATCTGCGACTCGGCCTGTGCACGAAGGTATTTCGCTCGATCGCGGTCGGCCTGTGGCCGCGAATGGTCACCGATAATGCGGTTCTGTAATTGACGCTGTTGCGTGGCAGCACGGTAGAGGCTCCGCCAACGTCCACACGCTTCATCAAAACTTTTCGGAACACGGGCGAGCACGTCTTCCAGCCAATCCTCCCGATACCACGGTGCCGAGGTCAACTCAGGGCCGATGCTGTCGATCAAACGTCTTGCCCGTTGGATCGCGCGGAGGCGGATCGAAGCGTCGTTGAGCTTGTCCAGAACCCGTTGCTGAATCTTGAGTTGCAGGTCGTCCTCACTGACCACGAGGACTTCCGTAAGCGTTTGCCCAAGATTCAGATCGGCCTCTGCAAGCCAAATTGCGTGAATGTGGCTTTGGACCAGATCACGGTTCAGCAGATCAAGACGCGGTGCGGTTACCGATCCGGCAACCATCAGTGGCGGTCGCCTGAAGTAGTACTGGTCATGTGGGCTGAAGCCGGAACAGTAGGTATACACCAGGGCCGGTTGCCCGCTGCGACCGGCCCGGCCGCTGCGCTGAGCGTAGTTGGCCGGCGTTGGTGGCACGTTTCGCATGTTCACCACGTTGAGTTGCGATATATCAACACCCAATTCCATGGTTGGTGAGCAGAACAGGATTGGGAGTTGTGCCGAACGGAACTGCTCCTCCCGCTGTTGCCGCAACTCGGCCTGCACCTGAGCGGTGTGCTCTCGCGCTTCCAGTCCTGTCCCTATTTCGGCAAATGTCTTATAGAACTCGACGAAGTATCGATTGCTGTCAACATCGAACTCACTTTCGCGCGTCACACGCAACGGATCGACCATCGGCCTCGAGCCATCGCCCGCCTTCCAGATCATCACCGACGAGGGAATCTGATAACCGTGAACCTCCCCCTCAAGTTTGGGCGACCGCACCTCTTCGACAAGGCCCCATTTCTTGAGACCACGAAAGAGGTCAACAATAATCATGGCGGTATCTTCAAGACGCAACGGTTCGCCCAGGTCAGGCAAGACGCCAGAACGCCGAAGCATGAGGCCGAAATTGCTCTGCGCAGAGACGAAAACATCATCAGAGTTTTCGCGATCGCCGCTCGTTCTGGGCCAAGCGACCCCCGCATGAACCATGTCCCGGGCATCCTCAAGAATCCACGGTTCTCGCAGACGCTGACGACTTTGCTCGCTGATCCGATCCTGGTACATTGGGTTCAGGGAATCTTCCTTGATCGTCAAACTGCGGCGCAAATGATCAAGAAGCGCGCGGATGACATTGCGTCTTTGATCCGACGTGGCGGCTACCAGCGCGGCATGCGCATTCATGTCCTGCCAGAACTTTTGGTCTTCGGCGACTTCGTCCAACGCAAGATAGTCAATTTGGAGCAGGCCACACTGTTCCAGGTTTGGCGACGTCACTCTCCATCCGCGTTCCAAATCGCGATACAGGCTGTAGGCCAGCACCGACCGCAAAGCGCGCCGTGTTTCTTCAAATGCAGGCCCACGCAGTTCTGGATCGTTGGCATAAAGGTCGGCAGGAAGATCCATCGCCTTCTCGACGTGCTGGACGAGTTCGTCATAGCGAAGGCCGCTGCTACCCAGCCTATGCATGGCTCGGTACAAGGCAGACCGAATCAGCCCGACTTCGACAAAATCATTGAAGTGGCCGGCCTGCAAAGAAGCATCTTGGCGATTGTCGGTAAAGCTCAACAGCTTCCGTGCGTCCTCGTCCAAGGCCCTGTCAGCTCGCAGCTTCAGAATCGTCGCCAACGCAAGTACGGTCGTCGCCGTGCTGCGACCGTCGGCACCGATCGTAGCCAGCTTGCCAGAGTCCGACCGCTGTCGGGCGTTGTAGGCCACCTTGCAGTCCGGATTCAAACAGAAACGGAACGGCGCCGGAACAAATGCCACCGACACCCCGTTGGCGTCCTGCTCGCCGTCTGGCCGCAGCAACATGACGTCCGGCACTCGCATGTTTCGTTTGATCCGCTCACCTCCACGGCAGGATTCAATCCAGTCTTTGGGAACACGCGAAAGGACGTCTTCGAGTTCGCCAGTCCAAGGATGTTCTTCAGACAGGTAGAGATACCCAGATTCGCAGTCATCCTCTGCTGTCAATGTGAAGCTCTCACGTGGAGTGACGGGACCGGTTTGCCCTGCCCGAGGGCGGTCGACGCGGTAGTATGGTTGGCCACAGGATCGGCAAAAACAAAGCGGAAGCAGAATCTTGCTCCGATCCCCCGGAACGAATTTCTGCCCTCGCAGCGAAATCTCGCGGTCCTTTTCGTTCTCAAGGGAAGCCCATACGGTATCGCCGCGCGATATGAACTGATGCAAACGAAAAGCAAACACAGGGAAGCCTGTTTCGGGATGCCGAATGTCGCTGCCGGCATAAAGGTATCTTTCGATGGCAGTTTGAACCAAGGAAGCGTCTAGATAGGTAATGCCGGCAAGCTCTGTCGCCGCGCCAGCCTCGCCAATGATGGATCGTGGGATTTGCCTGACCAGTCTGTTTGTTCCCTCTTCGCGACGCAAGCCAAACGTGTCTTCAATCCATGCGGCAAGCGGTTCGTTACAAAACGACTCGAAATCCCTCTCCGGCCCGTTCTCCCGAAGCACCGATTCCGATAGCTTGGCAACCACATCCTCATCTTCAAAGTCATACTCCACCGTGGCTCTTAGAAGCGTTTCACCGATGACATTCTTTGGTGCAACCGGTTCGCCAAATATCTTCATCGCCGCCTCGGCCACAACCAGAGCTTGGTCGTCACATGTTCCGACCGATGCCATCGTTGCCGACGTTCCAACGCATTTCATATGTGGGCTGCGAAACGCCTCGCGACACCGCCGGATGAGCATGGCAACGTCTGCTCCTTGACGACCACGGTACGTGTGCAATTCATCGAACACCAGAAACCGCAGGTTTCCCGCGTGATTGACAAGGCGGCGTTCCTCGATGCGAGTCAGAATGAGCTCCAGCATCACGTAGTTAGTGAGCAGGATGTCCGGCGGATTATGGAGAATCCTCTCCCTCTCGGAAGTATCTTCTTGCCCCGTGTATCGCGCAAACGTGACTGGCGGCGTCTCGCCCATGTATCCCCGATGCAGGAACTTATCGAGCTCCTCTCGCTGACTATTCGCCAAAGCGTTCATCGGGTAGACAACAATAGCCTGGATGCCGTTGCCGCTGCCACGACGAAGGATATAGTCCACTGCCGGAACAATATATGCGAGGCTCTTGCCAGAGCCCGTGCCGGTCGTGAGAACGTACGAGTGTCCCTCGCTCGCAACCCTGACAGCTTGCTCTTGGTGGCGATGCAACCGCAATGGCTTTCCGAAGTCATTGGCACCTTGCTTGAGTCTGAATATCCGGTTGCATTCTTCATGCAGGACGCCCTCCTGAACCAGTTGTTCAATGGTCGCACCAGGTTCGAATGACGGGTTCAACTGCAGAAGGGGATCGGGCCAAAGCAATCCCTTGTCGATTTCCGCTTCAACAGCATCACGGATGCGATCATCGGCAATCCGGATGAAGCTTCGAGTGTAGGAGGCGTAATCCTTGATCAAGTTGCGGTGCAGTTCAAAAACATTCATCGGTTGCCTCAAACCTTCTAACCCGGATTGCGGTTTCGCAGTATGTCCCTTGTGCAGCCAACTGGATAAGGAACCACTGTCTTATTTTTAAGCGTCGGTTCGGAGTCGTTTTTCTTGAAAAGTCGGCAGTTGTTAAGCGGATTGCAACAAGTGGCATCACACCCGCTCCCGATAAGCTAATCCCAAAAATGTGACAAACCACGATTGTACTTCTCACAGGGGGTGGAATCAACACCCCCACAGAAGGAATCTGGTGAAGGGAAACAGCCCCCACCGTTAAGCGGCGCCACGGTCGCAGCAAAGGCATTTAGTTTAGGATAAGCATCATTGTTTCTGCAGATTTAAGATCTCGTGGAGTTCGTTGACGGCCTTCTTCATGTTGATTTTTTTGCCATTTTTGCCCTTCACTTGGCGGAGTCTCTCGGTAAACGCCTTCAACGTCATAATGACCGGGTCATTGAAATAGGTTTTGGACTCCAGGACAGTGAGTAATTTGGCGAGCGTTTCGGCGAGACCAAAGACCTTCACCGGACCTTTTCCTGCCTGTATCTGTGCCAGAAATGCCGTGATGTCGTTCTTGGCCGCTTCGTTCTGGAACTTGCCCGCATAGAGCCGAAGCTCCACTCGACTCGGAGAATAGCCAAATCGTTCTGCTGCTCCTGCAATGACTCCTTCTCGTACTTTTTTGTCATTGAACAGCTTGTAAAGGTTGAAGTGCCTTTGTTGGCGTGGAGTTGGATTCGTGATTTTGACCAACCGCTGGAAACCTTCTCGTCGGACACCGGTCGAACCGAAGAATGACTTGACC
Organism: Planctomycetota bacterium; assembly: GCA_023397045.1. GTDB lineage: Bacteria > Planctomycetota > Planctomycetia > Pirellulales > Thermoguttaceae > JAEWUR01. The sequence goes on along the minus strand of JAEWUR010000232.1, from coordinate 2,938 downwards.
GAAGCCAGAACCAATAAATCTCTTCTGGCTCCAACGAGATCAACCTCGTAGCCGTGAGTTTGTTTCTCGCCACCTGACTTCCTGGTCTTCTTCGTAACGGGAAACTTCAGATTGCTGGAGACAATCAGGCCCTCCGCTTCCAGTGAAACCTTCACGAGATGTTCATAACCTTCCATTTGCTATCAACCCTTTCCAGTTGAACTTCCACTAGCTCATTGCAAAACAAACACCGGCCCTGCCTATTTCCCTCGAAGATCCTTCAAACGACGCAACAGAGCCGCAATATGACCATTCTCAACCATGGCATCCAAATGCCCTTCACAGAAACGGTCTTTTCGGACGTGTGTGGTCAGCAGTTTTTGGATCGTCTTCACAGATGCGGAGGCGATTTTATCGGGGTGTTCAAAATAGCTTTCCGCCTGGTCCTGCCACGACGACCAATCGAACGGCATGATCCAGTTATTTTCGTATAGCGTAGTAATGAAGGTGCCCATCACTTCAGGCATCTTGTCGGATTCAATAATTTCCAGAAATGGAAGTAGTGCGTCAATTTGTGCTTGAGTTGCCATTTTGGAAACATCCTGCCTCGAATCTCGAATGTATGTGGGTCAAAATCCTTGTCACTGGTTTCAAACGACCCCGGCACGTTTGATGATGAAATAACTACGATCATTCGTTCGTGACATGGATACCTCCTTTGACACTGCGATGCCGAGCAATCCCACCATACGCCCCCACCAACGACTCCAATTCCTCCACGATCTCCTTCCGAAGCGTTTCTGGCTCCAACACCACGGCGTGTTGGCCAAAACTCATGATCCAGCGTTTGATTTCCTCCGTGTCCGACAACTGGAACTCGGCTAGGAGTCCACCGTCCTTCTGTGGCGTCAGCTTTTGGCTTTCGTGCCAATTCGACTCCGATACATACCGAGCCACGGCGGGAGAAAAACGAACGACGATCTTCACATCACCATCGCCGTGATAAACGCCAAACGATTTGGCAAGGTGTTGACTCAGATCGAAGTCATCGGGCCGTTGAAAAGGAACTTGGGTCGTTTCGGCGGCTTCGATGCGGCTAACCTTCCAGTGGCAAATCTCTTCCCGTTGCGGCGACCACCCAACGAGATACAAAGCCCCTCGATGATAAATCAAGCCGTAGGGATAAATGTCGTAGGTAACGGGTTCAGTGGCCTGCAACGATTGGTAGGTAATGAAGACGGCTTTCCGATCCTCGATGCCAACCATCAATTCATCAATCAACTCTGCCTGCTTTGTGTAGTCGCTTGATCCGACCATCGTTTGATGAAACATCGTGCCAAATTGATTGATGTATTTCAGGGCTTCCTTTCCCAACACGGCACGAGTCTTCTTAAAGGCCCGTTGAGCCGCTTCCCAAAACACCGTCCCAGCCAGTGGTTCCAGAAAACGCCGACCCAGATACAACGCAATAGCCTCGTCATAGGCAAAGTTCAGGCCCGGTTCGTTCTTGTCGGCCTCAATATGCCACGTCTTGCGGCCAAACTCACCGACCGTTTCTTTCAAAGGAAACCCCGCAGCTTGGAAGGTTTCGAGGTCTCGCCGGATCGTTTTTTCACTGACACTCAGTTCATGGACCATATCCTTGATGGTCACGCCGTGGCGACGGGAGCAAAGAGTTCGCAGCAGAATCCATTGACGCACCAGAGGCAGTTGGTCGGCCATGAGAAGATTCACCTTGTTGAGACAACAACGAGATAATACATGAGCATAATCCATCACCAGCCCCCTGGAAAGCCTATTGGCTGTGAGTAAACGCTGATAAATGACAGAGTTTGCCGTCGAAAAGCAACGCACTTCCGGCAACCCCCTCACCAGATATCAACAACTCGTCGCCCAGTGCCAATCCCGGAACTCGTGGTTTTGCCACACCACTGAGTCGCACGATGAACGCCAGGACGTGTTCGACCGGTGTTGGCTTGGTTGCACGAGGATTTTGGAGTGCGTGAAACAAAAATGTATCTAACCTGCCAGAAAGTGCTTTGAGGGTTGTCGGAGAGTCAAACAAATCGATTCCAATGACCCGGTCATGACAGCCAACCACAATGCCAGCGGCACCATCAGGCAACACCGAACGTTTCCAGTGTTTCACGAGTTCTTCCTCAGCGGGAAAGGAGATGGCTGGCTGAGGCTTCCTTCCATCACAATCGAGGACGCACATCTTTCCCCTTTCAACCAAAACCGTTGTCGAGACAATTCGATTGTTTATTGTCTCGCCTCCAGGGATTAGCAGCGGGCGGTCGCAGTGATTGGTGACAGCCAAAGTAGAAACGATCTCCTCCACTACTGCCGACGCCCCACCGAACAACGTGTAGAACGGCGTGTTGTCATCGGGCCAACTCAATGGAAAAAGTGTCAAATTATGGTGGTGGGAAGGCTGGCCAATGGTCAATGTGCCAAGCAGTTCCCGGAACCTCGCCATTGTCAAAAGGGTTTGTGACATACAGAGTTCGTGGGCCATTCGTGGCAGAAGTGCCAGAAGTAGCCGGGATTCCGGCAACAATCCCTTCTCCTCCAGCGGTTGTAATCTTCGGGCCACCTCCAACACCAATTCGGGATCGTTGTAGCTCTGGGCATCGTGATATGCCTCCAGAACGAACTGGTGGAGAACTTCGAGGCTACTTTTCGGTTCGGTCTGCCGAAGAAAACGATCCGTGCATTGAAAGACCATCAAGTTCAAGGGACAACGGCCATCGGCACAGCCCTTCGGTATATATCCTTCCAAATGAATCTGGCCGGAATCGATGAGCGGAGCCAGCCAGGATGCAACTTTGCGTGGAAGATAGCCCACGGGATGGAAACAGCCGTCCTCGACTCGAATCGTGTCCGCCTCCCGCTCCAAGTTGACCTGTTCGCCGGGAGTTGGGCGAGATCGCATCCCAATAATCTCCGTCTCGATTTC
>JAEWUR010000205.1 GCA_023397045.1 Planctomycetota bacterium | reverse complement strand
CCATCGTCCAAATGGCGGGCCGCGCCGCCGATCAGGGCACCGCAAAGCTGCTCCTGTTCCTGACGATGCTTAGCGCGAACTTGGCCATCTTGAACTTCTTGCCGATTCCGCTGTTGGACGGCGGGCTGATGGTCTTCATGCTCTATGAAGGCATCCGAGGCAAACCGGCCGACGAGCGCGTTCAGGTCGTGTTGACCTATATCGGCCTGGCGCTGATCATCACCTTGATGGTCTGGGTCCTGGGACTCGACTTCGGCTTGATCTCGCGACGGTAACAGAGGCTTGTTCAGAGAAGCTTGTGCTTCTTCAGCTTTCGAGCAAGCGTTGCCCGATGGACTTTCAACATGCGCGCCGCCTTGCGCTGATTGAAGTCGGAAAGGTCCATCGCCTGGACGATCGCGCGGCGTTCGACCTGCTCCAGACTCAAGTCGCCGTCGAGGTCCGTGCGGTTCGATGATCCCGACTCGGCCAACAACATCTCGGTCAACACCTCGGGCTCGAGTCCCGTCGCATAGAGCCGTTCGACCCAGGCAGCCAACTCGCGAACGTTGCCGGGCCAAGAATAGCCCGTCAACACCGCGCGAACCGCGGGACCGATGGTTTGCTCCGGCCGTTGATACCGCTTGGCACAACAGGCGGAAAAATGATCGAGCAGCGGTGAAATGTCCTCGCGTCGCTCGCGCAGCGGAGGGATGACGATCCGAACCACGTTCAGCCGATAGAAAAGATCTTGGCGGAACTCGTTGCGGCTGACCATCTCGCGCAGGTTTCGGTTCGTGCCGGCCACGAATCGCGTATCGACCTTGATCGGGACGGGATGGCCGACCGGCATCACCTCTTGCTCCTGGATAACCCGGAGCAGTTTCGCCTGAAGGCTCAAAGGGATCTCGGCCACTTCGTCGAGAAACAGGGTGCCGCCGTCGGCCGACCGGATCATGCCGGCCATGCTCTGTTCGGCCCCGGTGAACGCCCCTCGGACATGACCAAAAAACTGGCTTTCGAACAACGACGGGCTGATGCCTGCACAGTTGACCGGGATAAACGGCTGATCGCGTCGGGTACTCTTGCGGCAAAGTCGCCGGGCGATCAATTCCTTGCCCGTGCCGCTCTCGCCTTCAATCAGGACGCAGCAATCGCTAGAAGCGACCATGTCGACGAGGCGCAGAACCTCGGCGAGCACTTGCGACACCCCAACAATAGGAGTGCGGGTCGATTCGTCTCGCGCAGATGCACCCATGACAGACTCTGTGTCCCCTGGCCGCCACAAGACATCCGTTCCTGACGACAAATGATCGACGCATTTTTCCCATTTGCCCCATACACCCAGGCAAAGGCGTGAATTATCAACCTAACCCCTATATCATCTGTGTCAATAGCCCAAGGGGTTGTTATGCCCGAAATCTGCCGAAATTATCCAAATTCCTAAAGCGAGGGCAAGAACATTAACCCTGTGGAAGGGGGCTGGATCATTGCTCCGACGACGCCGACTCGCTGTCGCGGAAAGCGTATCCGCCGGGTGGCGTTTCCCGGTGATTGGGCTCGATCAAAAAATCAATCGATCCAGCCGCCGCCTAGCACGCGGTCGCCGCAATAGCATACGGCCGCCTGACCGGGCGCGACGCCATAGCACGGCTGATCGAACCGGACGCGAAACCGGCGGCCGGCCATCGGTTCCACCAACGCGTCGACCGGCTGGCTGCGGTAACGAATTTTGACTTGCGCGGCAAAACTCGTGACGGTGGACGCGGGGTGAGGGTCGAGCCAATTCGCTTCGGAGGCCGTCAGTTCATCCCGGGCGAGTTCCTCGTGCTCGCCGATCACAACGCGATGCGAATCGGCCTCGATCCGAACGACGTAACGCGGCTCGCCGAACGCTAGACGCAATCCCTTGCGTTGGCCGACCGTGAATCGCTCGTAGCCGTCGTGTCGGCCGACGACCGTCCCGTCGGTGGTCACGATATCGCCCGACGTATCGAGCGTCGCGCAGCGCTCGCGAATGAATCGCGCGTGATCCTGGTCGGGAACGAAGCATATCTCTTGGCTATCGCGTTTTGCCGCGACGCGAAGCCCGAGCCGTTCGGCCATCGCGCGGATTTCCTCTTTTCGGTGCTCGCCGACCGGGAACACCAGCCGAGGCAACAGCCGCCGCTCGATGCCGAACAGCACGTAGGACTGATCTTTTGCGGGATCGACGCCGCGATGCAGCGCAATGCCGTCGTCGGCGCGTGTCAGCCGTGCATAATGCCCCGTCGCGACGTACTCGGCGCCGAGTTGATTGGCATAGTCAAACAGTCGGCCAAACTTCAGCCATGTGTTGCAGACGACGCAAGGGTTCGGCGTTCGGCCGGCGGTGTATTGGGCGATGAAATAATCGACGATCCGCGAGAACTCCTGCTCGAAATTGACCGTATGGAACGGGATTTGGAGCATATCGGCCACGCGCCGCGCGTCGGCGGCGTCGGCGGCAGAGCAACAACTTCCTTTTTCCGCCCGGGCGACAGGAGCGCAGGGCGACAAAGAACTCCCCTCACCCGATCGCGCGATCGGAACGGCGGGCAATAAAAGGCTCCCCTCGCCCGCTTGCGCGAGAGGGGCAGGGGGTGAGGGAGCTTGGTCCTGCCCATGCCGCATGAACACCCCAATCACTTCATGCCCTTGCTCGCGCAGCAGCCAAGCCGCCACGCTGCTATCGACCCCGCCGGACATTGCCAGAACAACTCGTGCCATGATCCTTTCATTAGATCGTTTGGACGCGGCTCTTGGCAAGGGCCAGCGTTTCGCCCGGCATTCCCGCCTTTCCAGACCTTCGCAAAATGGCTATAATTCCGTGTTGCAAAAAGTGCGGCCCTAGGAAGATATCATGGAACATGAACTGATCGATCGTGCCGAAGCCATTCAACAAAGGGTTCTCCAACTGCGGGACTCTCTTTGACTACGATAGCAAGCTGAAGCAGTCGGAGGCCATCGAGGCGAGGATGGCCGCGTCCGATTTTTGGAACAATCAGGATGCCGCGCGCGAAGTCGTTGCCGAGTTGAAGTCGCTGAAGGCCGTCTTGAAGCCTTTGGAGGATGCGGTCAAGGCCGCCGACGACCTGGCGACGCTGGTCGAGATGGCCGAAGAGGACGATGATCTGGCGGCCGAGGTGCCCGGCGAACTGGCCAAGCTCGAACCGACGCTCGATGCGCTCGAGACCAAAGCGTTGCTCAGCGGTCCGCTGGACGCCAACGCCGCGCTGATGACCATCAACGCCCGGGACGGCGGCACCGACGCC
>JAEWUR010000140.1 GCA_023397045.1 Planctomycetota bacterium | reverse complement strand
CGGCAACTGCTGTGGCGATCAACTGCCGAACTTCGTCTTCCGTAAACAGATGGGCCATGCCTCCTTCATAACCCATGCCCCCCAATCGCGCAATACCAATTCCTCAAAATCCGTGAACGGTTACCATCTTCGAAGGTGATCACTTCTCCCGAAGATGATCACTTAAAGAGACAGGGCTACCTGATCATCTTCGCAATTACCTCCGGTTGGCAATTCCCAAACCCACCCGCCATCGAATTCCGATTTACGGGCCTTTCCACCCATTCCTTTGTAGGCTCGTCGCAATGTGATCGCACTAAAACCCATCTCCTTGCCCTCTTCGATCAACTCTTTCGACGACATGTTCCCGTGAGTCAATTGTTCGCGCAACCACTGGCCTGCCTCTTTTCGATCGCTTCCCTTCGGTCTAGCTTCCATAGCTGCCATCTCCGCCGCAAAGGCATCATCGGCGTGCATCTTCACGACGTCCGATTCCCATTCGACTCGCCCCTGAACGATCCGATAGGCAAGCCCGTCGGGATCTTGGGCCAGGTTCAACTTGGCAGGCAGAAACAACCGACGTTGTGGATCATCGCGATCCTTGACCACGGCCCAAACCGCCCGGGCCGCGGCGGCAAAGGCCAACGAACCCATTGATCGATAAACTGCCTTCGTGCCGCTCGTCTTGCTCAGATGGGTTACACACACCACCGCGACGTGGAAACGGCCCGCCAGTTCGGCAAGCGGAGCCAATAGCGACCGCACATCGGCATTCTTGTGGGTATCCGTGTTGCCACAGTAGGCGCTGATCGGATCGATGACCACCAAGCAAATGCCGGGGTACGCAATCAGCACTTCCTCCAATCGTGATAGGTCTCGTTCCAAACTGAACGACCAACGCAGTGTGCTTTTACCATCGGAATCGCGGCTTTCGACACCTTCGATGGCGATGATTTTGGAATCATCGGCGCCCGCTAGATCGAGCCGAGGTGCAATTGTGTCGGCAAGGTCGTCTTCCGCATTGAACAGCACGGCCTTCCCGACCGGCTGTGATAACAGCGGCGAATCGGGCCACGAGGCCCCGCGCGACACACGGGCCGCCAGATCGAGACTGACCAGCGATTTGCCGAGGCCGGGATCGCCAGCCAGCAGGGTCAACTTGCCCAACGGGATGCGTCCCGGCCAGAGCCACTGAAGCTCTTGGCGTTCGACACTGTCGATGAATCTGGCGATGGCTCGTGGGCCGAATGTTGAAGGAGAAGAGGAGAATCCCGACGCTGCAAGTAGTCGGGATAGGTCTACTTCACCATCGGCTGTAGCGGTCTGATCGGCCGCTTGCCGCGCCTTCCCGATCGTTCGACGAATATAGTCATTGCGGAGTGCCTTCTCGGGTTTATCGTTTTGTTTCTTTCGGGTAGCGATAATCAGGTCAGCGATCTCCTGATCCGTCCAGTTGCGGATCGCAGCGATCGTGGCCAGACTGAGGTCGTAGGCGCTTTGCGATTGGTCTGGCAGGTCGGGACGGCGTCGATTCCACGTTTTCCAAAACAGCGGGCTCGTGCTCGCGATATCGAGCAGCTTCAAGGCTGGTGGTTCAGAATTCGCCCGGAGAACAATCTCACCAATGGTGTCGTTCGAGGCAACGGCCATTTCCACCGGCAAATACTGCTCAAAATCATCGGCGGCATAACGGCGTTCGCTGTGGGATTCGAGAATCCGCACTTCGACCGAACTGCCGCCATTGTGGTTAATCGTCCCGGGCAGGCGCAGCATCCGAGTCAGGTCGCCGAGATTCTCCAAAGACCAGCCGTGTTTCGCCGCCACGGAACAGACTTTTCCGTGCCACCGCTTGGCTAAAGAAGCGGCATGGCTGCGATCCGCATCGTTTTCAAAAATCCAGGGCTCCTGCAAAAGCCAATAGGCATGTAAGCCATGCCCGCTGGCGACAACGATCGATGGGGCCAGCGGCATTTCCGCTAAGATGTTCTTGGCCTGCTCGATATTTTTAGGCAAACTGCCTTTCGGATGCGCCGGCCCCGAAATGTCGATGTCACACCAGAGTGCGCCAATGCCAACGATATCGGCCAGTTTTCCACGACCCCTCGGCTGGCCACGGATCAGCCCGAGCCCAAAATAGACATTCTGTGTGGCTTGGCGATCGATCGCATAGGCCTGCAACTCTTGAAAGTCGGCGAAGAGACGGGCATGGCGGTCGGGTGTGGTGAACACCCCGATCCGCCGATCCGATGCGACCTCGTCGCCAAACAATGCGGTAAGAAAGTCGATCGCTGTAACGGCCCCATCGTTTTCATTTGCCGGCGCTCTGTTGGGCTCCGTTGGTACGCATCCAATAGTCATCCTGGTGTCATCCCTCCTATGATGTAATCAACAAATCAGCGTCCATGAGAACAACCTCCATTAACGAGCCAGTGGCAACCAGCCTTGTCCACGAACCTCGCGGATTCGGCCACTATATGCCGATCGCTTCAGCACATTGTCGACGGCCAGCGCGTCGCAACCGATCGATTGTGCAATGGCCTTGGTCGTGACCGGCGTGGTGCCATCAAACAACAAACGGGCATGGGCGAGTGCCATCTCGGCGCTCGGCCCTGGAATGTCTAAACAGAAGTCGGCGGTCAAGTAGCTTGGCATGATGTCTCTTTTGTCGATGATGGTGTCCGTGACGGCTGGCGACTTCTCCTTATTTCGCGGAGATGAGGCCGGCGTTGTTCTTTTCTGTTAGGTTCGATTGGCATTCGCACCGATCGTATTGCTCTCGATCAACTGCA
>JAEWUR010000715.1 GCA_023397045.1 Planctomycetota bacterium | reverse complement strand
CGTAGATTGTACAAAGTGCAGCCGCTCGCGACTATCCACTACCCACTATCCACCATCCACTAGACTCTACTCCTGCCGTCCTAGGGTCATGCTGAACGACCGCTTGGGCACTTCGACGGGGACCGGTTGGATGTCGAAGGGGATTCCGACGAGCGTTTTCAGCGGCGTCACCGGCATGCTTTGGCCGGGCAGCACCGTCGACTGCGCGCCGAACGTCTTCATGATCTTGTGGACCTCGGGATTGATTTCGATCTGGCCGTCGGGCCGGGGCGTGCCGACCGAATTGAAGCTGCCGACCGTGACGATGCTGGCATAATGATCGTGGAATTGATAGGCGTCGTAGCCTTTCAGCCGCAGCGCATGCGTCAGCTTGTCGGCCTTCTCGGCAGCCTGGGCCAACTCGCTCTTCATCTCCCTATCGCCGTTTTCGATCGCCTGGATCTCTTCCTGCTTGATGATGACGTTGCCTTTGAACGTCGCGACCTGCACGGTGTATTTGCCGGGGCAATCGAGGAGACTATAGGGCACGTCCTTGTTCAACGCGAGCACAAGCTCATCCGGGCCTTTCCGCTTCGCGAAATATTCGGGCGGGAGCACCGGATTGGTCGTGATGAAGGCATGGCCCATCAAACCGCTCGGTTTTCTGCTGGCGCCGACCGCTTCGCTAATCTGCTTCTGGATCGAACGCCAGCCGGCGAGCGTCTGATTGGTCTGCTCGCCTTCCTTCACTTCCAAACATTTTGGCGAGGCCGTCTTGATTTTTTGAAGCGCCTCTTGAGCGTTCGCATCTTCGGCGGATTGAAAATTGCCGACCAACACCGCCACTTCGACCAGTTCCGGATGCCTGGCCTTTTCCCTGTCGCCGCTGTCCTTGTATTTCGCATACTTCCATTTCAACGGCTTGCCAAACTCGTCGACCCCTCGGCCTTGCGCCTCGCCGGGATCGAATCGGCCTTTGTACATATACGCCGGCAATTTGTATCGTTTCCGAAGCTCGTAGACCAATTCTTTGGCTTGCTCTTCAGCGCCGTTGCCCGAAAAACTGCTGGCCATAATCATCCACGGGCCGTTTTCTTCGGTCAGCAGGTAGTTCTTTTCGGGATCGGCGTCGACCGCCTTCATCGAGATCAACTCGCTCCACGGCGGCGCTGCGTCGGCCGTCTCACACCATCCCCACAAAGCCGCGAGACCTATCACGATCCACAGTCGGAACATCCATTTTCCGCTCATGGGTAACTCCCTTTCACGCAAAAAAACGAAAAGGCCCTGCCGCCGTCGACAGCCTGCTGTCCGGACAAACGCGGCGGGAGTGTAGCAAAACGCGCGGGGGGACGCCAGATCGGATTGGAAAATGCCGATCGGTCGCAGCCTGCAAGTTGCACTTCGCAGGGCCATTGATGGCCCTTTTCCGCCGCAGGCGGTAATAGGCCCGTGCTTCAGCACGGGTTGATGGGGTTGCCCGATGTCTCGTTATTCTTCTTGCAGCAATGTTGTCACGCCCGTTTACGGGCGTCCCGCCGCAATACGAGTGGAGGCCCGTAAACGAGCCTGACAATCACAAAACACACAATTCACTTCACGGTACGTGTGTGCCCGTGCTGAAGCACGGGCCTAATACCGCCTTCGGCGGCCAATGCCCGTCAACGGGCATGAACACCACATACTAAAACGAATGAGAACGCGATTCGGAAAACGACCCGATTGCCCCATTTTCACTCGGCCGGCTCGATCGAGGCAGACATCGAACCTTTGCAGCCGGAAATGAGCCGGTCTTTGCCGTAAGCGTGGATCTGTTCGACCTTCAGCTCGGCCCGTTCCCGGGTTGTCGTCATCAGAATGACACGGCCTTGCGTGTCGACCTCTTTGGCAAGCTGAAACCCCTTTTCTGGAGGGTAGGCGAACAGTTCCATCACCATTCGAATGACGTATTCGTAGGAGTGATCGTCATCGTTCCAGAGGATCACGTGGTAGGGGGGCTGCCGTTTGGGGCGTTGTCGCGACTCGTTTTGCGGCCGTGCGACGGTTTCTTCGGTCGACACGACATTTTCGACTACTTGGCTGGGCACGGTGGTTGCCGATGAAAGGGGATGGTCGTCAAATCCGGAGGTTTGGCGTTCGTATGGCCGAAAAGACGTCAACGTATTATATTGGGCGGCTTGATGGATTCCAAGCCAGGGAGAGAGCCCGGCGTTGGGGCGGATCCTGGGGCTCTCGGTTGAAAATGTCTCATTTCCCGGTTTCTGCCATGTCCCCGATCGACCAGTACCTTGACTCCCACGCCGAACGGTTCGAGGACGAACTGTGCGAACTGCTGCGGATTCCGAGCATCAGCGCCCAGCCCGACCGGCGCGACGACCTGCGGCGGACGGCCGAATGGGTGGCAGACCAGTTCCGGCGCCTCCGATTCGACGTCGAGATTATCCCGACCGACGGCCATCCGTTAGTCTTCGCCCAGTCGCCAACAGTGCCCGACGCACCGACGGCCTTGGTCTATGGCCATTACGATGTGCAGCCGGTCGAACCGCTCGATCAATGGATCAGCCCGCCGTTCGAGCCGACCCGACGCGACGGAAATCTCTACGCCCGGGGCGCAACCGACGACAAAGGGCAGATGTTCACGCACATCAAAAGCGCCGAGGCCTGGATGACCGTCGAGGGCCGGCTGCCGATCAACTTGAAATATCTGATCGAGGGCGAAGAGGAAGTTGGTAGCCACGGGCTGGAGCATTATTTGGCCCAACATGCCGACCGGCTGGCCTGTGATTGCGTGGTCATTAGCGACGGCAGCCAATTCGCGCCCGGCATTCCGGCCATCACCTACGGCCTGCGCGGCATCGCCTGTTACGAGCTTCGCGTGCATGGTCCGAATCGCGATTTGCACTCGGGCTCATTCGGCGGTTCGGTCACGAATCCGGCCATCGCGCTAACGAAAATCCTCGCCGGGCTGATCGATCACAAGAGCCGAATCACGATCCCCGGCTTCTATGACGACGTCGTGCCGCTGTCGGATCGCGAACGCGAAGCGATGGCCGCAATGCCGTTCGACGAAAAACACTATTTCGAGCAGATCGGCGTCGCCGAAGCAATGGGCGAAGAGGGCTATACGGCACTCGAACGCCGCTGGGCCAGGCCGACGTTCGACATCTCGGGCTTGACGAGCGGCTATCAGGGCGAGGGCGCCAAGACGGTCCTGCCCGCCACGGCCAGCGCCAAGTTCAGCTTCCGGCTGGTGCCGAATCAAGACACCGCCAAGATCACCTCGGGCCTGAAATGGAGACTCGCCGAGTTGTGCTTGCCGGGCGTCGAACTGGAATTGATCGATCAGCACGGTTCGCCGGGCGTGCTGGCCTCGCTCGACAGTCCCGCGATGGCCGCTGCCGCCCGAGCGATCGAACACGCTTTCGGCCGACCGCCGGTCTACACCCGGGAGGGAGGCTCGATTCCGATCGTGACCGCCTTCTCGAAGCAATTGAAAACCGATACGCTATTGATTGGTTGGGGCCAGGACGACGACAACACGCATAGCCCCAACGAAAAGATTTCCCTGGCCGACTTCCACCGCGGCATCCGCGCGAGCGCTCGCCTCTGGGAAGAACTAGCAAAATGATGAATGCGGAATGCTGAATGAAATGTCGGATGTCAGCAATTCATCATTCATCATTCCGCATTCATCATTTTTTCTACCCACTATCCACTACCCACTAACCACTATTCCCCCCAATGCTCGATCGTCGATTTATCGTTGAAAACGCGGAACTCGTCCAACAGAACTGCACGAATCGCGGCGTCAAGGTCGACGTCCATCGGTTCCTTCAACTCGAAGAGACCCGAAAGCTCATCCAGTACGACGTCGACGAGCTGAACCGCAAGGCGAACGAGGTTTCGAAGTCGATCGGCAAGGCCAAAGACCCGGCCGAGCGTGAAGAACGCAAGGAACAGGGTCGGC
>JAEWUR010000703.1 GCA_023397045.1 Planctomycetota bacterium | reverse complement strand
AGATTTGAGATTTGAGATTTGAGATTGTCGTGGGTTGATGTTATGCATTGCGTTCCCGACTCCCGATCCCCGATCCCCGATCCCCGACTCCCCGATCCCCGATCTATGGCCCTACTCCCCTGCCCCTGGTCCCTCGGAATTCATGTAGGCGCGGCGAATGGCGGCGAGCGTTCGGAGCGAGGGTTTTGCGCGGCGGCAATCGTCGAACAGTCCGGCGTGCGGGAAGTCGTGCGGTTGGCTGTCGCGGAGTTGGTTCCAGAAGACGCCCTGGACCATCGGCTTTGCCAAACAGAGCGGCACGTTGCGGGTGATCCACGCTTGCTGGGCGGCGGCGGTCCAATCGGGCGACGGTCGGGATGTTTTGTGGCAGGCCAAGGGGTCGTCGCCTTCGCCGCCGGGCGCCGATAGCGACATCCAGAGCGGTAGGCCAAAGAGGCTCCACGTATCGAGCAATCGATTGAACTCGAGCGGATGGCGGGAGAAATCGCTGCCGACGGCGTTGTCGACGTTGATATCGAGTACCAACCCGGCCAGATCGAGACCCGCCCGAATCAACGCGTCGGCAAAATGGAACGGCGGAAAATCGGACTCGCGATGGCGCATCGATTCGGCCCACGGCTGATCGAACGAAACGAGTGCCGGCGTGGTGGGATCGAGCGATCGGACCCGTTCGAACACATGGGCGACCAGTTTCAAACGCTCGCGTTCGGACAGACCGAGCGAATCGGGGACGCTGACGCGTCCGGCGCAGATCCAATAGTCGACCATGCCGCGATAGCGTTCGACGGCCGCGCTAAGGAACTCATCGATGCATTCCAACAGGCTTTCGAACTCGTCGGCGAACAGGTAGAGCCAGTCGGGCAATGCGCAGGGATCGAACTTCAGCAACGGACCGGCGAAGACTTTCAGCCCGTGCGCGCGGCACCACTGGATCTGGCTGTCGGCAACGTTCCAGGAAAAGTGTCGCTCGGTGGTCTCTAGTTCTCGCCAGCAGAGCGGAACGGTCGCGGCGTTGAAGCAGCGGAGGAACTGTCGGGCGGTGAAGTTGTCGAGCAGGGTTGAGCCAAGGTCGGCTCCGAAGATGTCGGCGAGCTTGCCGCCATTCCGGCGGCGGGCCAGTCGCGACTGCTCGATATAGGCGGCCACGAGCATGTCGGCAGCGGCCAGCGCCTCGCGGAGCGACGCCTCGGCGTGTGCGGCCGACGTTTCAAGATCGTCTTGGACGACGACCGCTTGGGAAAAGAGGCGCACGGCCTCGGCCAGCCGGTCGTTGACGATCGGCGGGACCGAAAGCCCGATCGCCTGCCAATCGGCCATTTGGTTTCGGACCTGGATGATGGTGCCGCGAGCCAATTCGAGCGGCAACAGGTATGGCTCGTCGCGTTCCATCAAGCTGCCGGTCGAGAGCACGAGGGTGCCGTAACCGTGGCGCAGTCCGTCGAGCGGCCACGGAGCGTACAGGTTGCCGGAGTCGCAGACGGACCGCTCGACGAGGAGCATTCCGTCCTCGACGGTGATTCGGACGGGCCAGCAGATCCGATCGACGCCTGCGATGTAGGTCTGTTCGACCAATTCCTCGGTGATGCGTTGCGTCGGTACGACACGAAATCGCATCATGCCCATCGGAACGGTATCCCTTGAGGAGAAAAACGGGGGGGTCGCGGGTAAAATCCTCGAGAAAGTTTTCTCGCCGATTTCCTCCCCAAAGAGGATGCAAAGGGGTGTTATTTTCGGCGGTTCCAAGCATTTTCGAAGACCCTTCCAATCTACACCAGCGGCCGCCGACCCGCAAGTCGGGTGGACCCGCTGGTCAAACCGTGGTTGTCTAGGTATATTCGCAATGGTCCCGGAATTTCGTCGGTTCCGCGTTCGCCAGCCACTTTCCACAAACTCATTGCAATCATGCCTCCAACAACAGTACGAGAAACATCCTTGCAGGGTCTGTCGGTCCGACGGGGCAAGGTGCGCGACGTGTATGATTTGGGCGATCGAGTGCTCCTGGTCAGCACCGATCGGATCAGTGCTTTCGACTGGGTGCTGCCCACCACGATTCCCGACAAGGGCAAAGTGTTGACGCAGATCGCCGCCTTTTGGTTTGGACTGTTGAACGAACCGAGCCATATGATCACGACGGACGTGGACAAGATGGATCTGCCGGCCGGTGCGGATCGCGCGATGTTGGCGGGCCGGTCGACGCTTGGCCGGAAGACCGAAGTCGTGCCGATCGAGTGCGTCGTGCGCGGTTACTTGGCCGGATCGGGCTGGAAAGAGTACCAGCAGAGCGGCATGGTCTGCGGCATCAAGCTGCCCGAGGGGTTGACCGAGAGCAGTCGGCTGCCCGAGCCGATTTTCACGCCCTCGACGAAGGCTGTCTCGGGCCATGACGAGAACATCTCGTTCGAGCAGATGGCCGAGACGGTTGGGCGCGAGTTGGCCGAGGAATTGCGTCGGCGGTCGCTGCGCATTTTTGAGCGAGGGTCGGAATACGCCCGGCAACGGGGGATTCTGATTGCCGACACGAAGTTCGAGTTTGGTCGGGTGGGCGATGAATTGCTGCTGATCGACGAAGTGCTGACGCCCGACAGTTCACGTTTTTGGCCGGCTGACCGTTACGAGCCTGGGCGGAGTCAGCCGTCGTTCGACAAGCAGTATGTGCGCGATTGGCTCTCCTCGACCGACTGGGATAAGAACAGTCCGCCGCCGTCCTTGCCGGACGACGTCGTTGCCAAGACGCGAAAAACGTACATCGAAGCCTATGAACGGC
>JAEWUR010000710.1 GCA_023397045.1 Planctomycetota bacterium | reverse complement strand
TCGCCTTCGCCAAGAATGTAGGCGGCCACGTCCAGCGCGTACATATCGGGGTCGGACAGCATGACCGTCGGCCAGGCGAACACCATGTCATAGGCGGCCCCCTCCATTTCGCGAATCGCCTCGCGCGGCGCAAGCTGACGCGGCTCGGCCTCGAACGGGATGTACGTCTCATACGATCGCGGCGTGCCGGCGAACTGTGTCGCCACGTGATCGAGTATCTCTTGCGTCTTGACGTCGCCGACGACGACAAAAACCTGATTGTTCGGCACATACCGCTCGTGATAGAAATCGACGATCATCTCGTTCGTCGTGGCGTCGAGCACGTCGAGATATCCGATGATCGGCAATCGCGCGGGATGGGTCGTGTAGACGGTTTCGTGCAACATCTTCCACAACGTGCGCTGCCGGTTGACCTCGCCGTCGGCCAACTCGCGCTTCACGACCTTCAATTCCCGTTCGAACTCCGACGGTTCGAACTTCACGTGTTGCATGGCGTCGGCCAGGAGTTCGATGGCCGACATGGTGTTCTTCGCCGGGCAGTCGATGAAATAGACGGTCATGTCGGTCGAGGTGAACGCGTTCGTGGCGCCGCCGAAGCTGTCGATGATCTTCTCGATTTCCTGCTCGGTGCGATGCATCGTGCTTCCGCCGGCCACGACATGCTCCAGCACATGGCTCACGCCGGCGCCGAGATATTTGCCCTCGTAGGCGCTGCCGGTGTTCTTCACAAAACACCGTGCCGTGGCCACCGGCGCGACGTGGTTTTCCTGGACGATCACCGTCAGGCCGTTGGAAAGTTTCGCCAGGGTGACGGCCTCGGGCAGTTGCAGGACGCTCGTGTAGCTGGGCGTCTCCGGCTCCGCGGCGGCTGCTACGCTCATGGCCCAAAGTGTCAACAACAGAATGACAAGCGAAACAAGTCGGCGATTGCGCACGGGAATCCTCCTAAGTGTCTGTTGCCGAAACGTAGTCGAGCGCAGCGAGCCCCACCACGGGAAAGGCCTTGAATTGGTGGGGCTCGCTTCGCTCGACCCACCCTACAATGAATTCATGGTCCGCGGGGCGGACCCTACGTCGGTCGACGGCGGCTATTCTGCCATATAAGGCTGCCTGAGGGTAGACCAAACGGCTTGCATGCGGCCGGCTGGCCCATTAGGATATTGTTCGTGATGGTTGGCGTTTTTCAAATGACCCTGGGGAGGACAGCCGTGTCGGTCCATCGATTTTTCCGGTCCATGATGCCCGTTGTGTTGGTCGTGGGGTTCATGAGCGTCCAGGCCTTGGCCGAGCCGTCGGAGTCGGTCAAAACCCCGCTCGGATTGCCCCCCGTTCCGGTGCCGGACGATAATCCGATGACCGCCGACAAGATCGAACTTGGCAAGATGCTGTATTTCGACACGCGGCTGAGTCGCGACGGCAAAATTTCGTGTGCGACGTGCCACGATCCCAATATGGCTTGGGCCGAACACAAACCGACCAGCGAAGGCATCGGTGCGCAGTTTGGCGAGCGGAATTCCCCGACGGTCATCAACTCGGCCTATGCGACTTCGCAGTTTTGGGATGGCCGGGCCGCGACACTTGAAGAACAGGCGCTTGGACCCATCGAAAACCCCATCGAGATGGGCCACCAACTCGATGTCATGATCCAGGATCTGACGAAGATCGAGGATTACAACGAGCGATTCCAGAAGGTTTTTGGGGAACCGATTACCAAAGAGGGCGTGGCCAAGGCGATCGCGGCGTTCGAGCGGACGGTGTTGAGCGGTAATTCGCCCTACGACAAGTTTCAAGCGGGCGACAAGAAAGCCATGACCGCCGGGCAACAGCGAGGCATGCAACTGTTCGACGACCATTGCGCCATGTGCCACTCGCCGCCTCTGTTTAGCAACTACCGTTTCTACAACGCAGGCGTCGGCTCGAAGAAGGAGAAGCCCGACGCAGGCCGCATGGACGTCACGAAAAAGAAACGTGACTTTGGCAAGTTCCGAGTGCCGGCATTGCGCGAGGTTGCCAAGACCGCGCCCTACTTCCACGACGGAAGCGTGGCCACGTTGGCCGAGGCCGTCGACCTGATGGCCGACGGCGGCGTCGACAACGCGAACCTTTCGCCCCAACTCAAGATCATCCGCGAGGCCGAACTGTCGGCTCAGGACCGGAAGGATCTGGTCGAGTTCATGGAAGCGCTTTCGGGCGATTATCCGATCGTCGAGCCGCCCAAGTTGCCGTAATTCGTTTTGATATTCGTCGCGGCTTCAATGACCTATATTTTCTCTGGGCACAATCGGCTCAAGGGGATATGGTCGGCGATGTCGGATCCTACGGATTGTTACGATTATGTCGTGATCGGCTCGGGCTTCGGCGGAAGCGTTTCGGCCATGCGATTGGCGGAAAAAGGCTACCGCGTCCTCGTGCTGGAACGCGGCAAGCGGTGGCGCGACCAGGACTTCCCGCGATCGAACTGGAACATCTGGAAGTTCCTGTGGCTTCCCATGTTTCGTTGTTTCGGAATCACGGAAATGACGTGGCTCAACGGCGTCCTGGTGTTCCGAGGCAGCGGCGTCGGCGGCGGCAGCTTGGGTTACGCCAACGTCCTGATGGAGCCCACCGACGAGTCGTTCGCAGTGCCCGCCTGGAACGAGCACGTGCCGTGGAAGACGGTCCTGCGTCGTCACTACGATCAGGCGAAGCGGATGTTGGGCGTTGCGTGCAATCCAAAACTCTGGCAGGCCGATGCGGCGTTGCAGGACATTGCCGACGCGATGGGCCGCGGCTCGACATTTCGCCCCACCGAGGTCGGAGTCTTTTTCGGCGAGGAAGGCGAAACCGTGCCCGACCCGTATTTCGGCGGCCAAGGTCCCGATCGGGCGGGCTGCCAACACGACAGCCGGTGTATGACGGGCTGTCCCAACAACGCGAAAAACACCCTGGTCAAGAACTACCTGTATTTCGCCGAGAAACGGGGCGTCGAAATTCGCTCGGAAGCCCAGGTCGAGAACATTGTCCCCATCACCGATGCGTCTGCCGGCAACGCTCGCTATGAAATTGAATACCGTTCGTCGACCGCGTGGCGACGAAGGACGCAACGTGTGCGAACGCGGAGCATTGTGTTGGCTGCCGGAACTCTCGGCTCTCTCGAACTGCTGTTCCGCTGCCGCGACGTCACCCACACGCTACCGCGATTGTCGGCGCGTTTGGGCGACGTCGTGCGCACCAACAGCGAGTCGATGCTTGGCGTTGTCGAACGCGATCGACAAGCGGACGGCTCACAAGGCGTCGCCATCAGTTCCATTTTCCAGGCCGATCCGCTCACGATGGTCGAACCGGTAAGGCATCCCGCCGGCTCGTCGCTCATGTTATTCCTCAACACAACGCCGTTGATCGAAGGCGGTCGCAACTTCATTAGCCGCATGGGCCGACTTGCCTGGGCAATCGTGCGCCACCCGATCGACGCCATGCACGGGCGGATCATTCCGCCGTTTGCGCAACGGACGACCATCTTGCTGTTCATGCAAGCGAAAGATAATTGCATGCGGTTGCGTTTCGGCCGACGCTTTGGCATGTTTGGTCGCGGATTGGTCGTCGAGCACGACGCCGAACGGCCCGTTCCCGCCAAAATCGACCTCGCGCATCAGATTGCTCATGACTATGCACGACAGACCAACGGGATTCCATTGGGCTCGGTGACCGAAAGCCTGTTAAACATCCCCACGACGCCGCACATCCTGGGCGGTTGCCCCATCGGAACCGATGCCGAGGCCGGGGTGGTCGCCGTCGATTTCCAGGTTCACAACTACCCAGGCATGTACGTCGTGGACGGATCGATCGTGCCGGCGAACCCCGGCGTGAATCCCAGCTTGACCATCGCCGCGCTGGCCGAATACGCCATGAGCCGGATTCCGGAGAAGCCTCGCGACGGTGCGGCCAATCCGTCGGTTGTGCTGCCCATCGTGGCGATTCCAACGGCAAATGGGCCGATTCCGGACTCTTGCTGCCGGTAAGTCGCGTCGGTTTGCGATGGCCGCTCCAGGGCGCAACATCGGGGGGGCTTCCCTGCCGCTTTCCGGTCTTTTACCATGAGGAAATGGACGATCCGACCGAACAGCCTTCGACCCAGACGCCTTCCGAGCTTCGGGGCGGTTTTTCTTGGACCGGTCTGTCGATCGCCGTGTGCATGGCGCCCTTGATTGGGCTGGTCTGGGCCTGGATCGCGCTCGTCGTGCAGTTCTATTCGGCCCCGTTTCTCGTGTTTCCGATGCTGGTCGGCGTTTTCGTTGGATTGACCGTCGTCGGACTCGTGCGTTTCACGCAGATGGGACATCGGGCCACGATCGTGTTGATGATTACGATCGCCGCCGTCGTCGCGGCTGCGGGCCAGCATGTTTTTGCCTATTGGAACGACTATTATTGGGCTCGGCCGGCCTCGTCGCATGGTTCGGGCGGCGATTCCGACCTTTCTCCCTTTCTTGCGCAAGTGCGGCCAACGTTCGGCAAATACCTTGACGCCCAGGCGCAACGTGGCCGCCCGCTGCCCGACGGCATCGTCGCGCAAGGCAACATGGCCTGGCTCACTTGGATCGTCGATGCGCTGTTGCTTGTTGCGGCCGCATTGGTGATCGCGTTGCCGGCTGTGCGCGCTCCGTATTGCAATCGCTGCCACTCGTGGTATCGAACGGTTCGCGGCATGAAAACCGATTGGAGCACTTCTTTGCAGTTGGCCTCGCTGATCGGCGTCGAGCCGCAAGGCCGCCCGCGCCCCTCGCATTGCCGGCTGTCGGCGTGCCAGGGCGGATGCGGCCCGACGCGGTGCGAACTATCGTGGGAAGGACATCTCGGATCGATCGATTGGGCGCAGGCGTGGCTTGACGCATCGCAGCGGAACCGCGTTCTCGCCGTCCTGGATGGCTTGCAGAAGGAGGAGAATTGAATGTCGACGTCGACCGTTTTTGGCATTGGAACCGATATCACCGAATGCCTGCGAATCGCGCGCATGATCGAGCGTCACGGCGAGTTGTTTCTCGGACGGGTGTACACGCCCGACGAGATCCAGTATTGCCAGAGTCGCAAGCAGGCCACGCAACATTTCACCGGCCGCTGGGCAGCGAAAGAAGCGATCTTGAAAGCGTTAGGCACGGGCTGGCGACGAGGCATCTCGTGGCGCGACATGGAAATTCGAAACGAACCCGGCGGAAGACCGACGGTTGCCGTGCGCGGCGGCGTTAAAGACGTCGTCGAGCAACTGGGAATCACCGAGATTCAGGTGAGCATCTCGCATTGCCGAAGCCATGCGACCGCCATGGCCATCGCTTTGGGCCGAAAACCGCCGGAAGACCCCGAGTAGCGCGGCTGGCGTCACACCGGATGGTGCGACAATTCTTCGCCGACAATCTCGTAGTCGTTCCCGTAGTGGAGGGCCGCCTCGTTCGGGCTAAGATTCAGGATCGTCCGGCCGTCGGTTTCCCAATGGTCCCGGTCGAATCGAAAGACGGCCGTGCCGGCTTGAAGGTTTCCGACGGCGTCGCCCGAGTTGGGAAACGAGCGATCGGGATTCTCGGCGGTGATCGTGACGGCCACCAGCGCCGACAACTCGCCGGTTGTCCGGCTGCGCACATAGGAAACGTCGTCGGCAAACGTGCAGTCCGCCCACCGAGGCGCATCGGGGTTGGCGTGCGATTCGGCCAGTTGGATGAACTTGGCCTCAAGCCATTCGCGTTGAATGTGGAAGCGACGCTTCGCCTGCACCAGCCGCACGACGGATGCCGTCTTTCGCGAGGGGCGCAGAAACCAGACCGCGACCAGCGGAATAATCGCGATAATTGGAACCAACCACAAGTAGGACATGCGAAATCACCCACCGATTAGGAGCCGTTTTGCCCAGGCCCACGTTCAATATCCTGTATTGTACAACAGGATTGGCGTTTGAGGCAAACGGCGTTTTTTTCCCGAAAAAAATCGGCGAAAAGGCCGAAATCTCGCGATAATCGGCGTTTCGTCAGTTGGGCGGGCCATACCCGCATTCGGCGGCCAACAGTCCCTGGACCTTTTTGAGGTTGGCCTGGGCGGTCTTCCAGGCGATGATGCGATGGATCGCGTCGCTTTCGGCGCGGATGTATTCGAGTTGGGCCGCGTTCAGGTCGAAGGCGGTTACGCCGCCGGTCTTGCGGCGTTCCTTCAGGTCCTCGATGCGCTGTCGCCAGATATCGCACCGCTCTTTGGCGACGGCGATCTCGCGGAGCCGGGCTTCGACGTTTTGCACGGCCTCGGTGATTTCGCGGCGGACGTTTCGTTCCAGTTCGGACCATGCCTGGCAGATTTGCGATTGCCGCGTTCCAAGTTCGGCCTCGTCATCGCCGGCGGATCGGTTGCCGAGCATCCGTCGGGCCGCGATCGAGGCGCCGAGGCCGGGGCTGATCGATTGGATTCCCACCCGTGCGGCGGGCAAGGTTTCGAGGTTGAGCGAGTGGTGAAGCATTCGGAGCGCGCCGAGGTCGGCTCGATTGGCCAGTCCCTGGGCGATGGCGCTCGGCAGATCGATGGGCATAACGGTGACGGTCATGTCGGCCTGGGGCCAGATGGGCGTCGTCGGATCGTCCTCGATGCCGCAGATCTGCTGCAATTGCGGGCGCAGTTTGGCCGTGGCGGCGTCGAGTTGGATTCGACGGTCGAGCCAGTCGAGTTTTTGGCGTTGGAGCGCGGAGGCGTCGACGGGGACTTTCAGGCCGCTTTTCTTGAGCTCCTCGAGGTTGGCCGAGGCGCGATCGACTTCGTCGACGCCGCGATTGAGGATGTCGTGATTGGCTTCGGCCTCGGCCAGGGCGTAAAACAATTCGAGGGCGGAGGCGGCCGCCTTGTTTCGTTCGTCGACGGCGCGATAGGCCATGAGTCGGCTGAGGACGCAGGCTGCCGATTGAGTGCGGCAGTCGGCATTGGCCAGGACGGCGCATCGTTCGGCGTCGTAGAGTTTCGCGAGCGGGGCATTGGCGGCCGCGAGGCATTGGGCGTCGCACGATGGCAGCACGCCGTATTGCACCGGAACGGTCGGCTGGTTCAACGCCTGGTCGACGGTTTGGTAGTTGGGCAGGTTCGACAGGTCGGCGTGCAGGGTGTTAGGCTCGGACTGCACCGAGGTTGGCAGCGGCGCGATGGGAGTGCCGGCCGTGCTTCCGCCGTGGTGGGCGTACTGCTGCTGGGCGCAACCCACCATCGCGACGATGGCGAGAGAAAACAGGGCGAAGGTGATTCGTTGCATCGGAATCCGGCAAGTTGTGAGGCGGGTAACGCGCGTATCGGATGGACGTGTTGTCCTATTCCTTCATCGAATGCGGCTTATTCCGTCTGCAATCAATCGCCGGGTGCATCCGCTTGGGCAATCTGGCGAAACAATTCGCGGCCGGCATATCTTACCCTGCCCGAACGACCCGGATATCCAGCAGGCTTTCGTCACGATCGGTCGTGGAAGAAGCCGCGGTTAGCGGGGGGATTGACATTTCTGGGGGGGACGGTGAAGATCAGGCCTGATGCTCGCCGACGTTGGGTCCGGCGAGTCTTTTCCGGTGCGAAAGATGGCCTTATTGCGAGACGAATCATGAGCGACGGATCGGTTGCGGTCGAAGCGGAGGCGGTTCAAGAGGACGTTGGCGGAGAATACGCCGGAACGCGGGTTGAGCAAGTTTCCATCGGCGGCTGGCTCGTGTTGCCGTTGTTGGGGCTTATCGTGAGCCCCTTTTTCGTGGCTCGCGACGTGTACGCGAACATTCTTCCCATCTTCGCCGACGGCACTTGGCTTGCCTTGATGTCGCCGACGAGCGAACTGTATCATCCGTTGTGGGCGCCCTTGATCGTTTTCGAGATTATTGGCAATCTGACGGTCGTTGGGTTGGGATTGATCGCGTTATGGTACTTCGTGAAACGTTCGCGTGTGACGCCGCGGCTGATGGTCTGTTGGTATCTCACCGTGCTGCTGGCCGTCGTGGTCGATCTGATTCTCTCGCGGCAGATTCCGCTGATCGTGGCCCTGAATGATCCATCTTCCTTTGGGCAAGTGGTGCGATCCGTTGTCGTTACGTTGATCTGGGTTCCGTATTTTTTGGTTTCGAAGCGGGTGAAGGCGACGTTCGTGAATTAGCTCTCTGTTCGGGAAAGGTCGGGCCGCAACCTAGTGTTCTGTCCAATTCAAGTCTACGAATCGACGGAATATCGTAACCCGAAGCGTAAGCGAGGCTGTCCCTCGCTTACGCTTCGGGTTACGATTCTGACGCACCGATCCTCCATTGGTAACGACGAGGCGGACCCTACACCTATAACGAGGAACGATGCTTTACGAAGAAGATCGTTTTGGCGGGCATGACGGTTTGACGCTGTACTGCCAACGTTGGTTGCCGGATTCAGAGCCGGTGGCCGTCGTGGCGGTCGTGCATGGCATCAACGAGCACGGGGGGCGATACGCCCGATTGGCCGAAGACCTGACCCGGCAAGGATACGCCGTGTGTGCTTTGGATTTGCGGGGTCACGGCCGGTCGGAGGGCGATCGGGTGATGGTCCGCCGGTTCGACGATTATGTTGACGACGTGCAGATTTTCTTGGGAAAAGTCGGCGAACGTTTTCCCGACAAACCGGTGTTTATTTTCGGGCACAGCATGGGCGGCGCGATCGTCGCGTTGTTCGGCATCACGCGATCTCCACAAGTTCGGGGCATGATTCTCAGCGCGCCGGCCGTGTTGGTGGCCGGGGGCGTTTTTCCCGTGCTGCGACGGTTGGCTGCGCTGGCGAGCGCGGTGTGGCCGACGCTACGACTGACGCGGATGGGCTGCCGGTTCATTTCGCGCGATCCGGCCGTGGTCGAGGCGTTTCGGAACGATCCGCTGGTGTTTCATGGGCGGTTTCCCGTCCGGACGGGGGCCGAAATTCTTCGCGCGGCCAAGCGAATTCAGAACGGGGCGAATCGGCTCGACGTGCCGCTGCTGGTAATGCACGGCACGGGCGACATCGTGACCGATCATCGCGGCAGCCGGCTGTTGGTGGCGCGAGCGGCGTCGACCGACA
>JAEWUR010000684.1 GCA_023397045.1 Planctomycetota bacterium | reverse complement strand
GCCGGCGGCCCTGTGGCCGTTGGCCGTTTCTTCGTATACACTTGTGATATCGATCACGATGCCGGCGTCGACGTTTTCGAAAGACCGCGGCACCCAGAAAAAACCGAATCAACCAACCACATTTGCGTCCTACCGGAGCCATCTCAATGCCGAGCGTCCACGAACGATATGACGAAGCGATCGAACTGCAACAAGCAGGCAAACTGGAGGAGGCCGTCGCCAAGCTCGAAGCCATCGTGGCCGACGAACCCGACTTCGCGCTGGCCCACGCCGCACTGGGCGTCTTCTGCGGCAAGCTGAACCGTCAGGACGAGGCGGTCGACCACAGTCGCCGCGTCTGCGAACTCGAACCCGACGATCCGTTCAGCTACATGGCAATGAGCATGATCTGCCAGAAGGCCGGCCGCATTCCCGAGGCCGAACAAGCGCTCGGCATGGCGATGGAGAAGCAATGGGCCGCGAGAAATAACTAGCGTTTGCCTAATCAAGCGGCAGAATCTTCGGCGTCGAGACGCGCCGGCCGTAGACGCGGCCGTGCCGGGCGTGAAGCTCGCGAAAGCTCAGCCTAAGGAAGTCGAAAAGCGGTTCCGGAGGATCGAGCGCCAGCCATCGGTCGAGCAGGCGCTCGATTTGCGCATCGTATTTCTTCTGCGACGAGCCGTGCGCGAAACATCGCTCGCCGAATCGGCGCACGTCGCCGTCGAACTTCGGCCCAATGTGCCATAACTCGTGCATCGTGGTGATCAGCTTCTCGCGAAACGGCAGGTCGAGAAACCGCGGCAGGTAGAAGTTCAAGATGTAAAGCATCTCGCGGCCGTCGGGGTCGTAGAGCCGCTGGATCCCCCAACGCCGTTTGCGCCGGATCATGTGCAACTGACCTTCGGCAAAACGCATCGGCGTCAGCGACGCATACATGCCGTAGGAGCCGGAGCGGCGAGTCTGCGCGAAGCTTACGGCCACGCGCGACATGTCGATGTGTCGAAGCGGCTCGACGCGCGCCACCATATCGTCACAGAGACGGCGGATGTGGAGTGTGAAGTCGAAGCCGTTTCGGGGTGGGTCGCGGCGATAGAAATGCTGCGGCCGTGCGGAATCCATCCCCGATTCCCCCCGTCAGTCTTGATTGGGTCTCAGATAAGCAACGTTGGCAGGCCGCCAAAGAGGAGCCTTCGGCCAACCATTGTTTACCTGAGCATCAAAAACTACTCCTTGGCTTCGGGAGTCTCCGTGGCCCCGACCGTCGTGGATTCGACCGGCTTGACCTCTTCGGTCGCGTCAACGTCGAAGGACGGGCGGGCCGCCTTCTTATGGACGCGATCGTTCTGGCCGACGAACTCGAGAATCGCCCGGGTGCCGGCGTCGCCAAGTCGCGGCTTGGCCA
The DNA here is from genome assembly GCA_023397045.1 of Planctomycetota bacterium. Lineage (GTDB taxonomy): Bacteria > Planctomycetota > Planctomycetia > Pirellulales > Thermoguttaceae > JAEWUR01. The sequence continues at coordinate 2,483 of JAEWUR010000684.1, read as the reverse complement.
GACGGAGCACGCGGGTGTATCCGCCGTTACGATCGGCGAAACGCGGGGCAATCTCGTCGAAGAGAATTCGCACGGCCTGCTTGCTGCCGAGAAGACGCAACGCCCGGCGACGGGCGGCAACGACCGGCGCGATCGTCTTGTTCCACTCGTACCAGCCGTCGCTCTTGCGCCATGCGCGCCACTGCTCGCTGTTGCGACCGGCCTTCGGCTCCAACTCTCCGGCGGCCTCGATCTGGGGCAGAGCCCGGCGAGCCAGCGTGATGCATCGCTCGACCAACGGACGGACCTCTTTGGCCTTCTCGATCGTCGTGATGATCCGGCCCTTGACCTTCGGCTTGTTCTCGTCCAACTCCGCGTCGCGTTCGGTCAAGAACAGCGCGGTGGCCAGACTTCGCAGGAGGGCTCGTTGATGGCTTGGATTGCGGCCGAGTGTACGGCCTCGTCGTCGATGTCGCATGGCTGTGTTTCCTCGCGACCGGATGTCGCGTTATACCGGATTCGCGACCATGATGAACGGTCGCGGCTTTGTCTAGGGTGTATTACATGACGCCGGCCGGGGACGACAACCGCATTCCCAGCCGCAGACCGATGTCGGTCAGTTTCTCGCGGACCTCGGCCAGCGTGGTCTCGCCAAAATTCCGGACCTCGAGCAACTGCTCTTCGGTCCGCGTGACCAAATCGCGGACGGTCGTGATGTTCTCCGACTCCAGGCAGTTGGTCGCACGAACCGAGAGATCCAACTCGGCCAGGCTCATCGACAACTTGGCCTCCGTGGCCTGATCGAGAGCCATCGCGCCCAGGGCGCGGGTTTCGCTATGGACCATCGGCCCCAACTCGTTGTACTGAACGAACGGATTGAGGTGCTTGCGCAAGATCTTCGCCGACTCGACCAACGCCATCTCGGGCGAGACCGAACCGTTCGTCCAGATCTCGATGGTCAGCTTGTCGTAGTTGGTCTTCTGGCCGACGCGGGTTTCCTCGACCTCGTATCGCACGCGAACCACCGGGCTGAAAGCGGCGTCCACCGGAATGATGCCGATCTCTTGTGCCTGCGGCGTGTGCTCGGTCGACGGAACATAACCGCGACCGTTTTCCACGACCATCTCGAGCAGGAAAGGCACATCCTGAGTCAACGTGGCGATCAAGTGGTCCTTGTTGATCACCTCGACCTGCTCGTCGGTGCGGACGTCGGCGCCGGTGATCGGGCCGGCCGTGTTCTTCTCGATCCGAACGACGCGAGTCTGCTCGCTGTAGTTCTTCACGACCAGCGACTTGACGTTCAACACGATCTCGGTCACGTCTTCAACGACGCCGGGAATGCTGCTGAACTCGTGCTGCGCCCCGTGGAGCTTGATCTGGGTGATCGCACTGCCCTCCAGGCTGGAAAGCAGGATCCGGCGAAGGCTGTTGCCGACGGTCACGCCAAAACCGCGTTCGAACGGCTCCGCGGTGAACTTGCCGTACGTCGGGGTCAACGTCGAACGGTCGGTCGAAATAAGGCTGGGCAATTCCAGGCCGCGCCATCGAATACGCATGGGAAGGCTCCGATCCAATTACTGAATAATGGCTACGGTTGGCTACTTGGAACAAAGCTCGACGATCAAGTGCGGCTGCACCGGAACCGACGCATCCGACGCCTCGGGCAAACGCAGCACGTGTCCCTCGGGCAACGGCCCGTCAACGCGGCTGAGGAAGTCAGGCACCTCGCGATGCATCTCGGCGATCGCCGCCTGCACCATTTGAACGCTCTTCGGACGATCTTTCACGCGAATCACGTCGCCCGGCCGGGTCAGGAAACTCGCGATATCGACGCGGCGACCGTTGACCGTCACGTGGCCGTGGCCGATCAGCAACCGCGATTGCGCCCGCGAAAGACCGAAACCGAGCCGGTAGACGATGTTGTCCAGGCGGCGTTCCAGCAACGCCATCAAGGCTTCGCCGGTGTTGCCCTTGCCTCGCTCGGCCATCGCGAAGATCTTGCGAAATTGCCTCTCCAGCAGTCCGTAATGATGCTTGACCTTTTGCTTTTCTCGCAGGTGCAAGCCGTAGTCGGTCTGCTTGCCGCGGCGGAACGAGTTCATGCCCGGCGGCGACTCGCGACGCTCGAAAGCGCACTTGGGCGTGTCGCAACGGTTCCCTTTCAGGAAAAGCTTGACGCCCTCGCGACGGCACATACGACAGACGGGTGAGCTATGACGGGCCATGTTCGATCTCTATCTCCCAACAAACGTTCTGGTTCGAGGCGCCGGGGACTGGGAGCTGGGGATTGGCTCCGAAAACCACTCGAAATCCAATCCCCAACTCCCAATCCCCGAGAACCCTGGTGTCTCTTACACGCGGCGGCGCTTCTTCGGGCGGCAGCCGTTGTGCGGCAGCGGCGTGACGTCTTCGATGGACTTGATCTTCAAACCGGCGGCCTGCAAGGCGGTGATCGCGCTTTCGCGACCGCTGCCGGGACCCTTCACCTTGACGTCGATCTCCTT
>JAEWUR010000617.1 GCA_023397045.1 Planctomycetota bacterium | reverse complement strand
CGGCTTCGTCAACCGACTCGTCCACATGGACAAACCCGCCCGGCAACGCCCATTTGCCGGCAAATGGTTCCAGATCACGTTGGATGAGAGCCACCTTCAAGTCCTCTTCGTCCAGTCCGAAAACCGCACAATCGACGGTCAGAGCAGGCCGAGGGTAATCGTAGGTACAGGGCATGGGTTGCCTCCAAGTGTTGTATCCACACGAAGTATAGTGTATATCGAACACTATGTCAATATAAGATAAATGCTTTTCGTTGTTATTCCTGTTATGCGGGGCCTGGCTGCCGAGGAATCGGTATGATGCCCCAATTCCACTGAAGCTGTTGCGATCTCAATTCGTAACACATAATCGCCGGAGGAGCAAGCACTTACGACTTGGCTACCGGAGTCCGGCGACATACTCCTGTAATTCCGCCAGCTCCTGCTCGAAACCGCCGGATAGAATCGGAAAGCGACACCAAGTCTTGGGATCAAGGTTCTCGTCGTCCAGGTGGAAGCTGGGGGCATACCGCTCCCGTTTCCATTGATTGCGGCACCAAAGTCGGAAGAACCGCTCGATCCATAGCTGCAATTGGGCTGTGCTATACTGAGAGAATTGAGGCCGGAGGAAGCGAAAGACTTCGACTGGTGGCTGCTTGTCGCGGATGGCCACCCGTTCGATAGCGTCGAGTACCCGGTACGGCATAAGGTCGCTTTCATCGGCTTGGCAAGCAGACGGTGGCCGCAATTCGGCAGTCGGCTGCATCCGGTTCACGGCCGCCAGGGCCGGCACGGGGTGCAGGCCTGCTGGTCCCATTGTCTCCAGCCAGCAAAGCCAATCCAGGAGGAATGCCTTATCGATACCGGCAATCGGGCTTAATCCGCCACAGGTATCGCCATCCATCGTAGCGTAACCGACGGCCGCTTCACTGCGGTTACTGGTCGACAGTAGCAGCGCGTTCTTGATGTTGGCCAACAGCCACACACTCGGCGCGCGGACTCGGGCCTGAATGTTCTGCAATGCAATGTCGTCGGTTTCCCAGGCCAGCCTTCGGCCAATAGTCTGTTCGACGGCCGACACATAGCCTTCAACCAGCCGATCGATCTCCAAGCAGGACATTTCGGCTCCCAAAGCACTGGCCAATGCCGTAGCAGACTGGCGCGTTGCGAGACTACTGTTGGCCGTTGCTTGGTAGACGCAGTGCAATAATCGGCGCACTCGGGCCGCGTGAGTGTCGGCCTCGGCTAGTCCCGGAATATGCGACAACGCCTCGCAAAAAGCCTGCTCGCCCAGTTCGTCATGAGCCAGTTCTACCATGATCGCCACTAGGCAGGATACAGCCGAGGAATCCGCGCCACCGCTCAGGCTGACCACGAATCCCTGCGAGCGACTCTTCCGCAGATAATCGAACAGCCCCAGAGAAACCGCCCGGGTGAACTCTTCTTCCTTCAAATGTGAACTGGCTTCCCAGGCAGCGGTCTGCATCTGTGCTATTTCGGGTTCGACCTCAGGCCAGACAAAAGGACAGGCAACCTCCAAAAGATTTGGCTGACCCAATTCCGGCTCGAAACTTGCCAATCTGGCGGCGCTCATTCGCGTTGCCGCAACATCAACGACTGCACTGGTCACATGCCAAGGCAAGAACGACAGCCGTGGGCCGGCTGTCAGCAGCGTGCCGCCGGATGCAATCAGTGCACCGCCATCATAGATGGCTCGTCCCGCCTCATTGCCCAACAAGTTCGCGTAGATATAGCTGACGTGGAATGCCCGCGAGCCGTCAATCACTAGCCGCTTTCGAACATCGAATTTACCGAAGGCAAAATGACTGGCGCTCGGGTTGAGGATAATGTCAATCGCGTGGGGAGACATTCCACCAGCGGGCCGGGCGGCTACCCAAGCGTCTTCGCAGATCTCGAAACCGATCTTGATTCCGCCGCAATCGAAGACCAAGTCGCCGATTGGGTATTCCTGGCCGGCGAGGTGAACAGTGTCGCGAACTTCCTGTGGCCAGGGCTTGAACCAGCGAGGTTCGTAATGCAAGCCGTCACCGCAGAGGAACCGCTTGGCCACAAAACCAGCAATATGTCCGTCGACAGCCAGGCATGCGCAGTTAAACAGAGCATTGTGATGCATCAGTGGCAAGCCCAGACTCACCACCATACCCTTTGTAGCTGGAACAATCCCATCGAGTGCCTTGCAGGCCATCGATTGAAGTCCCATGCCGTGGAAGGCATCCTCGCAACCGTAGCCGGTAATGCACAGCTCTGGCAGGCAGAGAACGGTTGCCCCCGCCGCCCGAGACGCCTCGATCGCTGCCAAAATGTTCTTCTGGTTGCCGACCCAGTCCAAGGGCGTTTGATTGAGCACCGCCGCCGCTACACGAACACGTGTCATGACTCAAAACCTCGCGCCTTGAGAATGAGTTGGGTTTTTCGCTCATGGAGGCCCAGTTCGAGGCCGACCGGATATTCGTGCGGATTGACGAACCGCTTGACGCCGGCGTGAAACAACTCCAATTGTCCCTGCAATCGTTTGCGCGATTCCTCCAGGCACGGCACGTGGTATACTCGCCGTCCCTGGCAGAAGACGGGCACCAATAGATCTTCGCCAGCCACGTCGGCTGGAATCTTCTTGCGATGGGTCATATCTAACGGATCGACCATGATGCAATCACCTTGAATCGGAGACTCCTCATCGAAGATGACATCGCCAGTGGCTTCATTGCCCTGACAATAGCGTCGCACCTGAAGAATACCTGGATTGGAGACCTTGATTGCCTGCTCCGACAACTTCACTTTGTACTGCCAGTCATTTTGACCATCCCGGATCGCCGACAGCTTGTACACTCCACCGAGGGCTGGTTGATCGTAGGCAGTTATCAATCGGGTCCCAACGCCCCAAACACCAATCTTTGCGCCCTGGTCCTTCAGACTGGCGATGATCTGTTCGTCGAGGTCATTCGAGGCGACGATGGTCGCCTTAGGAAAACCAGCCTCGTCAAGCATTTTTCGAGCCTCGATGCTCAGCCAAGCCAAATCGCCAGAATCCAACCGGACACCAATCATCTCGTGCCCCTGTCGACGCATCTCCATTCCAACATCGATCGCATGCCGGACGCCATCCAGCGTGTTGTAAGTGTCGACAAGAAAGACACAGTTGTTAGGCATCGCTCGGGCGTACGCACGAAATGCCGTCAACTCGTCATCAAAGCACATGACCCAACTATGAGCGTGCGTTCCGCGAACGGGGATCCCGAATAACCGACCGGCCAAGACATTTGACGTTGCCGCGCAGCCGCCCAGATACGCCGCCCGGCTGGCCACCAGGGCTCCGTCGATCCCTTGCGCACGCCTCAGGCCAAACTCCAATACCGGCTCGCCCTGAGCGGCCAATGCGACTCGGGCAGCCTTGGTTGCCACCAATGACTGAAAGTTAACGATGTTCAGCAGCGCCGTTTCCAAGAGTTGCGTTTGAAGCAAGGAACCGGTCACACGTAGAAGCGGCTCGTGGGGAAAAACGATCGTCCCTTCAGGAATACCATGGATGTCGCACTCGAATCGCATCGCAGCCAAATAGTCGACAAAGGCCGACTCGAACAACGGTTGGCCGTCATTCCCCTGCAGACTGGCCAAATACGCCAGGTCTTCTGGATCGAATCGCAGGCCTTCCAGGTACTCGACGGCCGTGGCAAGACCGGCCGCTACAGTGAAGCCACCGCCGAATGGGTGCTTTCGGAAGAATAGATGAAATACCGCTTGGTGGTCGTGGTTCCCACTTTTCCAATAGCCATAAGCCATCGTGAGCTGGTAGAGGTCCGTTAGCAGTCCCAGAGACGACCGATACACCGCGTCCAAAATGCCCATGCCTTCCTCCCTATTGATGGTGTAGATCGTACACTAAGGCAACGCGTTCGTCAAGGTGTGATAGCGACAGTTCTCATAATTTTTTCATCGCCACGCAATAACACCGAAAAGGGCATCTAAAAAATCAGGTAAGCAGGGCAGCCACCTATCGGGCAAGGATCGTTGCAGTGAGATGTTCTTTGAGGGCCCAGCGTCGGAGAATATCTCTTTCCTTTTCCAGGGGGAGACGGTTTCGTTTGCCACGGACCTGCCTGATTTCTTTCTGCGTTTGATTGACCTCGATCGTTACTAACGGCTCAATGCCGTCATTTGTTTCAACTTCCATCGCCCAGACGGAACAAATACCCTTGTGGCAGGAATTCGCATAACTCGCGACGCAATGCGACATGCGTCGCCCTTCGGCAATCAACTC
>JAEWUR010000584.1 GCA_023397045.1 Planctomycetota bacterium | reverse complement strand
TGGCCACGCTCCGCGAATATCTCGAACATGTTTGGGCGGCGGTCTCGACCGAGGCCCTATCGATGATCTTCCGCGACGCCGACGCCGCGGGCCTCGAACCCGACGCCCGTTTGACGGCTATGTGGCTTTGGACTCTCGGCGGTGGGAAGAATGGCAACGGGAGCGGAAAAGGCCCTCACCCTGACCCTCTCCCGGAGGGCGAGGGGATCGAAGAAGATGAGGCGGGCGATGAGGAGGAAGTCGCGGGGGCGAAGGCGAAAGCTGTCGGATACACGCTAGAGTTCGACGCGGCGCGAAAGATCGCCCAAGGGCTGGGTATTCACCTGGAGAAGAGCGAGTCGATTGTCGAGGTCAAAGGTGAATCGGCCCGATTGCTGCCGGTGGCCGAGCGTACCCAATACTTGTTTGGCAAAGACGCCTCGGCCGGCGCGACCAAGGCGAGCAGGGCCAGGAAGAAACTCAAGCAGAGGTCATTCTTCGAGGAGTTCGATGAGGCCGAAGCCGCCGAAGCCGGTTGGACCGAGTTGAAAGGGCCGCCGCCCGGCAGCACGGTGCTCGACCGATTGCATCAGGCGATGATTCTGTTCGCGGCCGGCCGCGGCGAGTTGATGAAACGGTTTCTATTGGATGACGGCATCGGCCGTGACGCCCGATTTTGGAAGCTGGCCCAATCGCTTTCCGCCCTATACCCATCCGGCAGTGAGGAGAAGCGTTGGGTTGATGGCGTGTTGGCGAGAAAGAAAGGTCTAGGATTATAAGCATGCTCTACTTCGCCTACGGCTCCAATCTTGATTGGCAGAGAATGTTGGGACGATGTCCTTCAGCACGCTTCGTGTGTGTTGCGACGTTGCCAAAACATGCTTTTGCGTTCACCAGGAAGTGCCAGAAGGGGTACGGCGTCATGGACATCAAACCCGACGACTCCGCTGAAGTATGGGGTGTCGTATACGAAATCGACGAAATCGACGTTGAGCGTCTGGACAAAGCGGAAGGATACCGGCCAGGCAGGTCGGATGGTGAGAACGCCTACAGACGGGTGGAGAGAATGGTCTTCGGAGATGGGTGTGAGGAGAAGCCCTACGCTGTTTGCACTTATGAAGTTGTCACCAAATCCAAGAAGCACATTCCTCCGAGCCAGGAATACAAGAATCTAGTTGTGGACGGGGCCAAGCGATGGCAACTGCCTGCCGACTACCAAGCACAACTTGAAACGATTGAAACCGAATAGCTGCGCGGCAATACGTGGCTATGACGCAAACCTGTAACTACTACGAAGATGGTTAACCTATTGGACGCATGGCGATCGTCGTTCTGGCAGGATCTGCAACAGCAGTGTGTTGCGGATGGGCTGAAAACGGCGTCGCTTCGTGAAGACTTGCGACAGTGGACCAATGACCTAACAGTCGCCGTAGTCAAGTCGTGCGAAGCGATTGGATGGATTGCCGCTGCGAAAGGGAATCCGTGCAAACGGCTGCCCAAGAAGGGCCAGGAGTATCTCGGGATTGATGTGATGGCGCTGCCTGCGGCATGTGATAACCATCGGTGGCCAATGCCGTTGGCCGTGTTCGAGTTGGAGAATCATCATACGGATGACCGGGTTGCTTACTCGCTGTGGAAAGTTATGTGCGTTCGCGCTCGATTACGAGTCGTGTTCGCTTATCGACCCGATTGGGAGCAAGGCCGTCAGTTGGTCAGCGCCATCAGTGATGCCGTTATTGGCAGCATGCAACCGGACGAGCGATCCGCAATCGACGGCCAGACGGTTATTGTGGTAGGCAATCGCGGCGAGGGAGAGACGTTTCCCTGGGGATATTTCAAGTTCTGGGCGCTCGACGCCAACCTTGGACGCTTTGAAAAAATATAGACAACAATGAGACTTGCCCGGCATTCTGAAGGGCAACTTGTGAAAGGCGAATCATGGCCAAATTGAAACCGTGGTATCAGGTGGTGACCCCGCGTGAGGATCTCCGGGATAATCGTCCCTTGGATGCGTCGGAGTTTGCCGTCCACCTGGATCATGTTCGGGAGGGCCGGGCGCACAAAGACTACGTCGAGCCGAAGCGATTCTTCGACAGAACGTATATGACCACCAGCCTGAAGGATCTGGCGAGCCAAGTCTTGCGGCGGCTCTCGGGCATTCAGGTCGAAACGTCAGCCGTGTTCAACATGGCTACGCAATTCGGCGGTGGAAAGACGCACTCGCTCACGGCACTCTATCACTTGGCCACTCATGGCAATGAGTCAAAGGCATGGAAAGGCGTCGATGGCATTCTCAGTCCGGCAGGGCTCAGCGAGGTACCCAAGGCCGACGTGGCCGTGTTCGTGGGCACCGAATTCGATGTTCTCAAAGGCCGTGGTGGTGACGGCGAACCAATCCGCAAAACACCCTGGGGCGAGATTGCCTGGCAGTTGGGCGGGGAGAAATCGCTGGCCGTTGTTGCAGAACACGATGCTAAAGGGATTGCCCCAGCCGGCGATGTCATTCGTCAGATGCTGCCCAACGGGCCGGTGTTGATCCTGATGGATGAGCTGCTTCAATACATGAGCGCTGGACGGAAGCTCGGCTTGGGCGACCAGTTGTACAACTTTATCCGGAGCCTCAGCGAAGAGGCCCGCGCCCGCAACAACATGGCCGTGTGCGTTTCCGTCCCGTCTTCGAGCGACGTCGAGATGCAGCCCGAGGATCGCCACGATTACGAGGTGATCAAGCAGATGCTCGATCGCCTCGGAAAGGCCATTCTCATGTCTGCCGAGAATGAGATGGCCGAGATCATCCGCCGACGATTGTTTGAGTGGGGTGGCATGCCGGAAGAGGGACGCAAAACGGCCGCCGCCTATGCCGAATGGGCGGTTGAGCACTCTCCGGAACTGGCCGGGATCGATCCAGACAATGCTGCCGCGCTGTTCCTGGCATCGTACCCGTTTCATCCTGCCGTGCTCGGCGTTTTCGAACGGAAATGGCAGAGCTTACCACGTTTTCAGCGAACCCGCGGTGTATTGAGACTGCTGGCGCTCTGGGTAGCGAACAACTATCAAGAAGAACACCGGAAAGTGACCAATGAACCGCTCATTACTCTGGGGCTTGCCCCTCTGGATAACGCGACATTCCGGACTGCTGTGTTCAACCAGCTTGGCGATGAATCTCTGGAAATTCCGGTAACCACCGACATCGTCGGTAAGGCCGAGGCTCACGGAGTCCGCCTGGACAAAGAAGCGAACGACGCGATTCGGAAAGCCCAGTTGCACCGGAAAGTGGCCACGACCATCTTCTTCGAGTCGAACGGCGGCATGAGCCAAGCCCGGACAGACGCCTCGGTGTCGGAGATCAGAACCGGCGTGTGCGGTCCCGATATGAACATGGTCGATATCGACAATGTGCTCGAGGGACTCTCCAGCAGTTGCTTTTACCTCAATTGGGAGCGGAACCGTTATCGGTTCGGGCTGTCGCCCAATCTCAACCAGATCCTGGTGACTCGGCGAGGGGCTGTCCAAGATAAACAGATCGATGAGCGAATCAAACAGCAGACGCAGAAGCTGTTCGACAAGCACTCGGTCGAAACGTCGAAACAGATCGACCGCAAGTATTGGCCGAGCCGCAGCAGTGACATACCCAATCGCCCGGTATTGACCTTGGTCGTGTTGGGCCTGGAGAATGCCTCTGGAGTACGCGGCACGGACGAATTGATGGAGGCGGTCGTTCGTGACTGCGGTACGAGCGGGCGAACCTACAAGTCGGCCCTGGTCTTTGCCACCCCCGACGCAGGCGTGAATGTTCGTGACGCAGCCCGCAATGCGTTGGCCTGGGAGGACATTGATGACGATGAGGACACAAAGATACGGGTGGACG
>JAEWUR010000561.1 GCA_023397045.1 Planctomycetota bacterium | reverse complement strand
GTGCCGCTCCTTCCGCATGTCGATAAAATCGTCGACGATCACGCCGCCAAGGTCGCGCAACCGGATTTGTCGGGCAATCTCCTTGGCCGCGTGGATGTTCATCTGGTAGGCCGTCTCCTCGGCCGAGTCTTCCGCACGGAAGCTGCCGCTGTTGACGTCGATGGCCACGAGCGCCTCGGTCTGGTCGATCACGATCGATCCACCCGACCGCAACGGCACGCGCCGGCGGTGGATTTTCGCGATTTCCTCGTCCAGATTGTACTTGCAGAACAGCGGTTCGCGTCCCTCGTAAAATTGAAGCCGATTGACGTAACGCGGCATCACAAGATGCAGGAATTCCTTGGCCCGCTCATAGGCCGTCGGCTCGTCGATGAAGATCGAATCCACCTCGTTCGTGAAGATATCGCGGATGGTGCGGATGATCATGTCGCTTTCTTCGTAGATGCACGCCGGACCGGGCGACTTTTTGATCCGCCGCGCGATCACCTTCCACAGCCGGAGCAGATAAGCCATGTCGCGCGATAGCTCGCGTTTCGTCCGATCGCTGCCCGCCGTGCGAACGATGAATCCCACGCCCTTCGGCGGGTTCAACTCGAGCATGATGTCGCGCAGACGACGCCGCGTGACCTCGTCCTCGATCTTCCGCGAAACCCCGACTCGCCCCAGCGCGGGCATCAGCACCAGATAGCGACCTGGAATGCTGATATACGTCGAAAGCGTCGGCCCCTTCGAACCGATGCCCTCCTTGATCACTTGGACCAGCACTTCGTCGCCGCGGCGCAAGATATCTTGGATCGGCGGCTTGAACCTCGGTCGGCCGCCGAACCGATGGTTGTTGCGCGACCGCTGGGTCGAGGCGTCTTCCGAGCCCTCTTGGAACTCGTCGCCGACGGCCGAATCGCCCGTTCGCGGCTGGCTGTGGTGCGTCTCGGCCGCCCCCTGCTGCTTGTTCGCATCGAAGCCGCCCTGGCGGAAATATTCCGACTCGATGTCGCTGATGTGCAGAAAACCGTTCCGCCCAACGCCGAAATCGACGAACGCCGCCTGGATGCTCGGCTCCAGGTTGACGACGACACCCTTGTAAATGTTTCCTACGTAGTTGTCCTGTCCGGCGCGCTCGACGTAAAGCTCTTCGAGGACTCCATCCTCAACAATCGCGATCCGGCATTCTTCCGGCTGCGCGACGTTGATCAGCATTTCCTGTTTCATCGGGTTGCTTTCTTCTTCGGCAATACCGACCAATACGCATTCGCAACGGGTTCCGTTCGCAGCACGGTGGATAGGTATGGCTTCTCATGCGCAAACCTCCACGGCCGTGCGACGCAGGCGAACGCCCTCCCGTTCCATGTCGGCGGCATCCAATGCGGCCAACACCTCGCGAGGACCTACGCTGCCTTGACGATCCACCCGAAGCCGCATGCGCAGCGTCAGGCGGTCCAGCGTCAGATCCAGCAAAAGCGGACGCAGGTCAATCGCCTTGCGACCTCGCTCTCGCTCGATCGGCCACGATGCGGCGGCCAAAAGACGTTCGATCCGTTCGCCTAGCGCGGTCTCGCGCGACGCGGGAATCGACGCCTCGTAGCTTGCGCTTTGAACTTGCGCTTTGCGGCTGCCGTCGGGAAGGACTTCGATCGTCCGGAATTCGAGACCCGGCGGCGACTGCGGCGCCAAACGCCGCCACAATTCGTCCGCTTCGTACCTTTCGGCCAACTCGACTTCCATTACTTCATCGACTCCTTCGATCCCGACTGCCAGAGCCAAGGGAAACGTCATCCGAGGTTTCGGATGAAAACCCTCGCTAAGGCTCAAGGCCAAACCGGCCCGGCGAAACAGCCGCTCCAGGCAACGCATCAGATCGCGATGCCCTATCAGCCGCAGGTCGCCCTGCTTCGAAAATCGAATGCGTACTCGTAATCGAACCATTCGTTCGACTTTCCCCGCCACTGCCGTTGCCGGCGGGAAACCCAAAAAAATAACGTTAATTTGCGTGACTATGAACCGCGACCCGGCGTCGGGCCGCCGTCCACTTCACTCCGTTACACACTTAGTCAACAGTCTCTTCAATGCGTTTCTTCAACTCTTCCTTGAGCAGACTCTTCACGTCGCGGGCGTTTTCCATCCCCATGATCCGCTCGGCCACCGCCTCGCATTCGGGAATGGTCACTTTGCGACAAATGCTTTTCACCTCGGGAATCGCGCTCGGCGTAACGCTGAACTTGCGAAGCCCCAATCCGAGCAGCAACATCGTATAGAGCGGGTTCCCGCTCATCTGCCCGCACATGTTGATCGACATATTCTTGTTGGCGGCCGCACGAATCGCCATCGAAATCAACCGCAACACCGCCGGATCGGCCGGATTGTACAGCCCGACCACGTCCTTGTTGCTCCGATCGACCGCCAGGGTGTATTGTATCAGATCGTTCGTGCCGATGCTCAAAAAATCGACCTCTTCGACAAATCGGTCGATCATCATCACCGACGCCGGCGTCTCGACCATCATGCCCACCGGCACGTCGCGATTGAACGGCACGTTGTGCTCTTGCAGGTCTTCCATCACGTCGGCCAGCACCATTTTCGCCTGACGCAGTTCCATCAACGTCGACACCAACGGGAACATCACCTGGACGTTCCCCTGGACCGTCGCCCGCAACACCGCACGCAGTTGCGTCCGAAAAACCGGCAAACTTCGCAGCGCCAGACGAATGCTGCGCAATCCCAAGCATGGGTTGCGCTCGTCGTCCGGACGCGGCATGTTCGGCATCTTGTCGGCGCCCAGGTCGAACGTCCGGATCACGACCGGCCGATCGCCCATCGCCTGCACAACACGCGAATACGCCTGAAAATGAACCTCCTCGTTGGGCATCGCTTCCGCGCCGAGATACAAAAACTCAGTCCGATACAAACCGACGCCGTCGGCCCCGCGGTCAACGCAATGATCGACCTCGTACGGGAACTCGATGTTGCCCATCAACTGAACGCGAACGCCGTCGAGCGTCTGAGCCGGCAGATCGCGCAGCGGCTCCAACTTGGCCGCCAACGACCGGATCTCCTCGGCCTCGTGCCGGTACCGGGCGAGCGTTTCCTCATCGGGCTGAAGGATCACCAAGCCCTTGTCGCCGTCGATAATGACCAGATCGCCGCCGGAAACTTCCGTCAGAAACGGCCCGGTGCCCACAACGGCCGGAATTTCCAATGCCTCGGCCACGATCGCCGTATGGCTGCCCGGTCCGCCGATCTCGGTCACAAACCCCCGGACATAGCGCCGATCGAGGTTGGCCGTCTCGCTTGGCGTCAGGTTGTGCGCCAAGACCAACACCGGCGACGTCAGGTGCGTGATGCCCTCGCGACGCCGGCCGAGCAG
>JAEWUR010000547.1 GCA_023397045.1 Planctomycetota bacterium | reverse complement strand
GGCCTGAACCGCAGGAGAATGGCCAGGCTCTCGCGTGCCAGACGCAACAGGCCAGCACGGTGAAGACCATGGACCACGTTGTCGGCTCGGGCACAACCGTCCAATCGGATGTGTCAATGCCGAGATGTGCGGCGCCTGCCAACAGAGCGATTCGGTCGGCGTCGTCGATGCGTCCGTCAAGGTTGACGTCGCCGAGGGCCAATGACGCGAAATCGCCGTTGCCCGTGTGGTTGTCGAAACCCTGGTGCGACATAACCAACAGGTAGTCGCGTTGGGATAAATCGCCGGAAAGACTCGGGTCCATCCATTGCACGGCGCCGTCTTCGTACTGGCCCATGAGGATCGTGCCGTGTGGGCCAAACTGTCGGAACTCGACATCCCAGTCGGTTGGCCAGGCCGGGAAGAGTTGGACATCGTCGCCGTCGATCTGGAAAAGCATGCGTTGCAAGGCGATTGAAGCGACGCTCGGGTGGTCTTGATCGGGAGTCCAATCGAAGTTGGGGCCATAGAAGCCGGGGAATCGGCTGATGGGATCCTTGGCCGCGAAGCTCTGGGCGATGAGGTCTTGGGCTGTCGTCGTGAGGCCCAGCATCGCCGCTTGGATGCTGTCTTGACGCCAGCCGCCGTTGCCCGACACGGTACGGTTGTTGAACGTGTCGATTCCCATTCCGAGATTGTCTTTGCCGACGCCGGAAATCAGGTAGGGAAACACGCCGTACAGTTCGGCGTTCTCGGAGTTCTGCTGGCCGGAATACGACAGGCCGGGTGCAAAGATTGTTTTTCCGTTGACGACTCGCGTGGGGATGGGCGGCAGCTCGCCTTTCATCCGGGTCCATTGAGCCCGTTGTTCGGCGGTCGTCGCCGATTCGGGCAATTTCAGTAGTTTGTCGAGGATGTAGTGTAGGCCCGCCACTTCGGGCAGCGGATCGACGGCGGATGCCCATGCTTCGAGCGACTGGGAAGGCGTGATGACGATCTTGCCCGATTCGTCGCGTTGGTAGTGTGTGTCGTAGAACGCGACGATCTCACTGGCGAGCGGCAGCAGCTTGTTCTGCACAAATTGCTTGTCGCCGGTCATGTCGTAGTATTGCAGCATCATGGCCGACACTTCGATTCCGCCCTGCCAGTAATAGCGGATGAACGTGTTCACGGGCACTCCGCCTTCGGGGTTCGTGTTATTCCATCCGTAGTTGTCGTTCGTGTAGGTTCCCCATGGAGTCATCGTTTCCGGGAAGATTGCGCCTTGGGTGCCCTGTGTCCCGTAGTACGTCTGCACCCGTTCCTTGGCCACGGCCAGATTGTTGACATACAGGTCAAAAAACGGCTGCATTTGGTCGAAATCTCCGTTTTGGAGCATGGACCAGTAGGGGAGCCGGGTATTTTGCAGCCAATAGGCCCCGCCCCAACGACGATAGTCGGCGCTGAGATCTGCCTCATTGCCGAGATCGTTACGGCCGTACGTATCCACTGTGAAAATCGATCCGTTGAACTTGATCGGCGAGTCGCCGCGTCCGGCGAAGGCGTTCATGGCTCTCTGAATCGCATAGCCCTGGGAAACCACGGCGGCATTGGTGCCGTCCGTAACGCGAATGTAGGCCTGATCGTTGTAGTTTTTCCACCACGCGTCGTTGGCTGCTTTGCGATCGGCGTAGGGGGTGGCATTTGTGTTGGTGATTTGCTGGTCGAGCCGATCGACCCATTGCTCGGCCGTGTCGGTTTGAGCGGTTAGCGCGTGGACGGAAAACACCTGATGGGTGGTCGCCTGGGTGGTTTGCAGCGTTGTCGCGTTGACGTTTGTCAGATTGCTACCGGTGATCGCCGCGCCGAACGTGTTGTGGATCAGCGGGTCTTTTCCGACGGTGTTGTCGGGGTCGAGCCCTTGCACGGCGAGATTTTGGGCCCAAACAGAACGCTCGTTGCGATGATACCAGACGATGCTATCGTTCTGTCCGCTGACAACCGTGTCGGGCTCGATATAGACGGGCGCGGGGCTGCCTTGGAGGCCGTACGTCATGTTCTCCAGTTCCATTCCCGTCAATTGCCGCCGCTCGGTTCGC
The DNA here is from genome assembly GCA_023397045.1 of Planctomycetota bacterium. Classification (GTDB taxonomy): domain Bacteria; phylum Planctomycetota; class Planctomycetia; order Pirellulales; family Thermoguttaceae; genus JAEWUR01. The sequence continues at coordinate 3,140 of JAEWUR010000547.1, read as the reverse complement.
CAGGGCTCGAACGTTACATTCGCATGGAACGCCGTCGAGCGTTGTACGTCGACCTGAACGGTCGGGTTATTGGGATCGACCCATAGTTTGATTGTCGTGGCGGCATTGCCGGTTCCCGCACCAATCTGAATCGTCCCGTCTTGGAGTCGGAATTCCTGCCGATAGCCGTTGGTGCTCGAAAGTGTGCCCTCGGGCAATGTAACGCGGACTTTGCCGAGTTTCAACAGAGAGCCGTTATCATCCCATGCATCGGTTTTGCCGAGATAAAAGACCAGATCGCGGCCATTTTCCGTCCAGACATTGACGCCGATGTCGCCGTTGCCCAACGGCATCGAGCCATGTGCGTTTATGCTTGGCGTGGTCCAGACAACGTTCGAATCGCTCACGCTGCCAGCGGCCGCGGCATACTGTGCGGATGTAAGAACGATGGCGGCGATGGCGGAAAATGCCCTGATGTGTTCTGTCACGGATATCCCCAATGTTATGAACTAGGCGCCGTTCGTTGTCGCCTTGTCGAGGCGGAAGTCGACTTGATTTGTGTCGGATATCTCAGCGACCCGGAGCGTCAGTGTCGATTGGGTGTTATAGATTGCAGGAATGACGTTTTCTTCAACCTCGATGGGAGGCCCTCCGCGATCCACTTGATTTAATTCCTTGCGCCCTGTTTTTTGATAGGCTATGACCGACACCCGATAGATGCCTGTCGCAAGAACTCCCTGTTTGGCGTCCACGAAATAGCGTCCGTCCACAATCGGCGATCCGACGGAAGGCCCACCCGTGCCTTCGGTGGGAAGGAAGTCGATTCGCCCTTTCTCGATGGGAGAGTTCTGATAGGTGACCGTTCCTTGCAACTCCAACTTGCCGTCGCGGCTGCAACCGCCAAGAGAGATGACGAACACGGCCAGGGAAAGGGACAGCCAACCGGTCCGCGGGGACAAAGAATTTGAAGAATTCATGACGTAATCAGCTCAATAGTCTGTGGCGATCTCGCCGCCTTCGATGCTTGCCAACGTTTGCCACGTTGCAAGTGTGATGTTCTGACTGATGAATGAAACGGCCCCATCGGCGAACCCCAGATTCACTCCGCCCGGATGCATGCTGCCGGCAGCAACATGCATTTCGCCCCATGAACCGCCAAACTGGCAGGGCACCTTCGTCGATACGCACAGATCGGCATAATTGACGACCGTATCGGCGGTGGAATTGGGACTGAACCGATGCTCGTAATGGCATCCCAGATCGTACCACCATTGCCCCCGGGCGTCGCCGGTTCCATCTGGCCCGGCAATGATCTCGGAGATCATCGCCGTATTCGACGTTCCGTCCTTGATCTGTGCCATGGATCGGGCGACGTCAATATTGAAGATGGCCTTCTTGTCGGAGGTCGCTTCCCACATGTTTCCGTCGGATGCAAAACAGCCCACGATATTGGAGCGAGCGAATCCAATCGCATCGGATGGATTATTTGCCTTGTCGATGCGGCCTTCACGGCCGACCAGATCGCTCGGACAGATGAATGTGGGAATTGCGGTTCGGAAAAGCAGCTTATGCGTCGTGTATGTTCCTGCCGTCGTGAAGGTGTAGCCGCGAATGGCGTTCTCCTGTTCCATGTAAGGCAGCACCAGTTGGGCCCAAGTGATGGGGATGCGAATATTGGCAGCCACGCCGCCAATTCCAACGGGAAACACCCCTTTCGATTCGTGATAGAGATGCAGTGCTAGAGCGGTCTGTTTCATGTTGTTGCTGCACTGCATGCGCCGGGCCGCTTCTCGCGCCGCTTGCACGGCCGGCAACAACAATGCAATCAAAATGCCGATAATCGTAATCACCACAAGCAACTCCACCAAGGTAAAGCCGCCTTTCGGGCGTCGGGGTTTGAAAATTACAGGGAACAACATGTACTAGGTCCTACCATATCTCAGGAAATGATAAATAACTGACGTCGTGGCGGCGAATGGTGGAATGACCGAGTGGAACATCCACCACCCACCGCCCAACGTTCATTCTGTCGTTCACAGTCAAGTAGACATAATATGGTTGCCTTCCCAGGTCCAATGCAAACCGTTGGATGACCCGCTATGGACTCAGACTCCGGCACTCACTTCCGCTTACGCCAAGCATAAGCCAGCAGAGAGAACGCTGCCGTAATAAGAATTACGCATGTGCCGGGCTCTGGTGTTGCAACTTCGTGGTAGCTAACCCCATCATACCGAGTGCGTTGGGAGCCGCTGCCGCCGTCGTCAACGGTTACGGAGAAGGAGCCGTTGGAAACGTCAACGATTCCCAAGGGTGCTTCGTACTCAGCAAGGGTGCCTGACACTGTGCCGGTGGCGATTCCGGGACCTGTTGCCTGCGAGTAAGTCACGAGCGAGTTGCCTGAAATTGCTGCCTGGATGGGCCAATCCGCATTGGGATCGGTGTTTCCCCAATAGACTGCATAGACTTGGTAACTGCCGTTGGCCAATCCCGAGACCGTGGTAGTCAATGCCGGGCAGTCTTCAGTTCCGTGGCCGTTGGATTCGAAAACGGTACTCAACTCACCGCAGTCGATTCGGTTGGCCCACAAATTGTCGTAATCGTCGCCACCACCTGCTACAAATGCTGTGCTGGGGGTGGTGTTTGTAGGTGTCGCATCGACATAGGTGCCGATGAAACCCGCATTGGCAGAGCCAACCGCCGCGAGCACTGTGCAACCTGCAACCAGTACACAAAGAACAAATCGCGTCTTCATGGAAAGTCTCCAAATCCTAAAAAAGTCTCGTAACCGCACACGATGGGCGACGGCCACGCGCCGTCACGATTCACCCCATTGCCACGGTTGTCATGCTCCCCTTCTTCGTTCCATTTTCGTTGTTTATTGCGACACCGAAGCCGCCTCCTTCGTGGCCGAGCCGAACACGTCGATCTCACGATACATCGATTCAGGACAGGTCGAATCGGTATCGTGGAACGTGAATCGGAGCTTGGCGACACCTTGGGCGATGGGCCGGCGTTTGAGCCCGGCAACGGTTGCCTGCTGTTCTTGTTGTTGGTAGGCCGGGCAATCGACCGTGGCTTTCTTTTTCGAGCGAATGGCGATGAATTCATCCGGCCGGTCGACGACGGAGTAGGCGACGTCGTATCGCTGCGAAGACCGATCT
>JAEWUR010000481.1 GCA_023397045.1 Planctomycetota bacterium | reverse complement strand
TGTCAACCCTTCCCGCCGAAATCGAGACGGGAACCAGGGAACCGTTTTTCCGGATGATGACGGTTTCGACCGGGGCCTTCAACGTATTGTCGGAGATTGCGGAGAAGGCCTTGACGACATCCATCTGGGCGGATCGAGGATGAAGCTGGTTGTACCGCATCGCCAGGATGTCGTCGCGGGACAAACCCGTCAACAATTCCGCGTTCTTGTTGCAGTCGACAATCATTCTCGTCCCGATGTCGGCCACGAAGATCGCGTCGGTGTTGTGCTCGAACAGTTGCCGGTACTTATTTTCACTTTCACGAATCGCGTCTTCGCTGCGCCGCTCGTCGGTAACGTCGCGCAAGGCCGAGAACAAGACGGCGCCGTCCTCGAGTTCCACCCATGTCATCGTCACGGCGGCCAGGAACTCGGACCCATTGACCCGCCGATGGACCCACTCGAACCGATGGACGCCCTCTCGCATCGCCGCCGCGACCATTTGCCGGCCTTTTTCGACCGAGGAAACGCCATCGGGCTGGTATTCGGGCGAGAGGTCGACGGGACTGATCGACACCAGGTCAATGTCGCGATTGCATCCAAACATCGCCAATGCGGACGGGTTGGCGTCGAGAATCTCCGCGTCGGTCGAGACCAACAGGATCGCTTCGGACGAAACGTCGAACAGCGTCTTGTACTTGAGTTCGCTGCACCATAGGGTCGATTCGGCCTTCTTTCGGTCCGCCGCCTCCCTCTCCAAACGCCGATTCGAGGCAGCCAATTCCTCGGCCAACCGCGCGGTCTTCACGTTGTGGTCGGCGACGGTCATGAGAAACGCGCCCAACAGTCCGATCAACAACAAGATGCCGACGGCAACGACCCACGGATGATACGACGCATTTGCGGCCAGAAAGTCGCGTGTGGCCGTGCATACGACCGTCCAGTCGCGACCCCCGATCGAAAATTCTTCGGCGCAGCGCAGTTCGGGGTGGGCATCGGCGTCTTCGGCCGTCGTCGGTGCTTCGCGCGTTCGAGAGAGACGGGCATGGAGCAGCCGCCGGTTCTGCGGGTCGGTGGTATCGAACACCTGGACATTGAGGCCCGCCTTCGCCAAACCGGCAAGTCCTTCGTCGACGATGCTTTTTGCATCGAACACGGCTGCGGCGTATCCTTCCAGGCCCTGCCGTCGCTGCTGCTCGGTGTTCAGTTCCGCATTCTTTCGGTAGACCGGCAGAAAGACCCGGATTCCCGTTGTGCGATCCTTCTCTCGAAACTGAAGGGCATCGCTTGTGATGGCGCATCGGCCCGATTCTGACGCCAACCGCATTGCCTTTGCACATGCGGGAATCGAAGCGAGGTCGCAGCCCATCGACGCCGTATTCTTGTTGCCCGACTCAACGAAGACAACGGGGAAATACTCGCTGCGTTTCGACGCCGGAACCCATTGGCCGTCGGAATTCAACTCGACGAGTGAAAAGTCTGGATAGCCGGATCGGGCGGCCGATTCATACAACGAGGCCAAATCGCTCTCCTGCACGCGCGGCAGCCATTCGATCGCGAGCAGACTCGGGTGGTTTTTTAGCAGGGGGACGACGAAGATTCCGAACTCGTGCAATTCCACTTCGGACGAACCGTAGAAGAACGACTGGACGAGTTCCATCGCGAGGAAGTCGGACGTCATCGTCTTCTTGATTGCGAAGAGCCGATTGTGGCTCGCCCGATCGAAGTCGCGCACAATGCGTTCGTGTTCCTGGTTGCGGAGCGTCATGAAGACGGTGGCCGACAACACCGCCACGATCAGTAGTACCACCGCCGCAATGGCGTATTGCAGGCCGGAGCCCATCACTTGCGGGAATTTTTTTTTCTCGGGCTTGGGGACCATGTCCATGAAAGCTGCCTCCGGGCGCCGTCGCACTCCGCGTCAACCCAATCATAGGTTTGCGCCCGTGATGGAGAGACGCCACCCCCCATTGTGCCCGATGGAAGGAGGGATTATCGCCCCGGGCGTCCTCGGCATACCCTGCATAACGGTCACAATCGGAATTGCGTGCGGACGAGAAAGACGACCCGTCGCAAACGCGGCTGTCACCCAGGTTTTTTGTGCGGCGTTTTTGGGACCTCGACACCCCCGGCGCACGGCCCGCGCACCCCCTTCACCGCGACGCCGTCGAGGACTACAATCACCGCTGGCTTCGCGAAAAACGCAAAGGAAACCGTTCATGAACATTTTGATCGTTGGCAACGGCGGGCGCGAGCACGCACTGGCTTGGAAAATCGCCCAAAGTCCTCGCGCCGACCGGGTATTCGTCGCTCCCGGCAACGCGGGAACGGACCTGGACGGCGAGAACGTGCCCATCGCGTCGACCGATTTCCCCGCCTTGATCAAGTTCGCCAAGGAGAACGCCATCGGCCTGACGGTCGTCGGCCCCGAAGCGCCTCTGGCGGCCGGAATCGTCGATGCCTTCGAGGCCGAAGGGCTCCGCGCCTTCGGACCGCGCCGAAATGCCGCTGAATTGGAAGCCAGCAAGGTGTTCTGCAAAGACCTGTTGCGGCACGCCGACGTTCCCTCGGCCGACTATCAGACATTCACGAAGGCTTCGGAGGCCATTCGATTCCTCCAGGACCGCGAGGACGTGCCGATCGTGGTCAAGGCCGACGGTTTGGCCGCTGGCAAAGGCGTCGTGGTTTGTTCCGGCCGCGACGAAGCGCTTGCCGCGGTCGAGCAGATTGCCGCCGACAAAGTGTTTGGCGCGGCCGGCGACCGACTCGTCATCGAGGAGCGGCTCGACGGCCAAGAGGCCAGCGTGTTGGCGATTACCGACGGCCGAACGATCGTCACGCTTCAACCGGCGCAAGATCACAAGGCCGCCCATGACGGCGACACCGGTCCTAATACCGGCGGCATGGGCGCGTACTGTCCGGCGCCGCTGGTGGATGACGATACGATGCACTGGATCGAAGAGCACGTTTTAGTGCCCACGGTCCATGCCATGAAGCGAGCGAGACGCCCGTTCCGAGGCGTCCTCTATGCCGGCCTGATGATGACCAAGCAAGGCCCGAAGGTGTTGGAGTACAACGTGCGGTTCGGCGATCCCGAATGCCAGCCGTTGCTGATGCGATTGAACTCGGACCTGCTCGATGTGCTCGACGCGACGGTCGACGGTCGTCTCGATCAGATCGAACCGCTGCAATGGGATCCGCGCCCGGCCGTCTGCGTCGTGATGGCCAGCCAGGGCTATCCCGGCGAATATGCCAAGGGCCATGCGATCCGCGGCCTGGAGGATGCCGACGCGTTGCCGGATGTGAAAGTATTTCACGCCGGAACGACCCTGGTCGACGGCCAAGTCGTCACCTCGGGCGGCCGCGTGTTGAACGTCACGGCGCTCGGCGACACGATTGCCAAAGCCAAGCTGAACGCCTACCGCGCGGTCAAGTGCATTCGTTGGCCCGGCGCCTGGTGCCGAAAAGACATCTCCGACAAGG
>JAEWUR010000473.1 GCA_023397045.1 Planctomycetota bacterium | reverse complement strand
GTGTACGACGAACTGCGAGGCCTGGCCGAGGCAGCGCCCGACAACGAGTTTGCCGATGCGTGGATCGAATATGACATTACGTTCCACCGCCGGTTGGTGGCAGCCAGCGGCATCGCCCCGTTGTCCTCGTTCTCCGACCTGCTCCAGGCGTTTTTCGAAGAGTCGCGCACCGCGTTGGGCGTCTCTCGCGACGTGAAAGACGCGCACGTCGGAATCGTCGAGGCGCTTCGGAGCGAGGAACTTCAATTAGCCATGAATCTATTGCGCGGCCACACGCACTGGCAAGGTGAAGGAAAATGACACAAGGGAAGTCCGCCAATATCTCCGTTTCCGATCTCGACCGGTTCTGTCTCGACGTTCTGGGCCGATGCGGCATGAGCGAATCCGACGCTCGGACGACGGCCGACGTGTTGGTCACGACCGACACGTTCGGCGTCCACACGCACGGCGTCAAATGCCTCAAGGGTTACGTTCGCCGGCTGTTGGCGGGCGGACTCGATGCGAAGGCGAGTCCTGAGGTTCGGTCCGAGGGTCCGTCCTGGGCGGTCGTCGACGGCCATTCCGCCATCGGCATGGTCACGTCCGTCTTCGCGATGAATCTGGCCATCGAAAAAGCCCGAACCACTGGCATGGCTTATGTCGGCGTTCAGAACAGTTGCCATTTCGGCGCGGCCGGCTACTACGCCTTGTTGGCCGCCAAGGCCGGAATGGTGGGCATGGCGATGGCCAACGATATCCCGAGCATGGCGGCGCCCGGTTCGCGCAAGGCGGTGCTCGGCACGAATCCCTTCGCGTATGCGGTGCCTGCCGGCCGATGCGATCCAATCTTCTTAGACATCGCCTCCAGTTCGGTCGCCGGCGGCAAGGTTTATATTGCCCAGGCGTTGGGCCAAGAAATACCCGACAACTGGCTGGTCGACGCCGAAGGCCTGCCGACAACCGATCCGTTCCAATATCCCCACGCCTCGTCGCTGGTTCCGTTCGCCGGACACAAGGGCTACGGCATCGCGATGATGATCGAGACACTCTCCGGCATTTTGAGCGGCGCGGCGATGACCTGGGGAATTAACAACTGGATCGCCAGCGAACCGTCGTTGGCCACCAAGCACGGTGCGGCGTTCCTGGCGTTCAATGCCGACGCGATCGTGCCCGACGGCGCGTTTCGCGATCGGGTCGATCAACTCATCGCCGAGGTCCACGCCGCGCCGACGGCCAAGGGCGTTGATCGGATCTACGTGCCCGGCGAAATTGAATGGCAGAAGCGGAAAAAGGCGTTGGCCGAGGGTATGGCGCTGCCCGACGACGTGATGGCCAATCACCGAAGCCTGGCCGAACAGCTTGAAATGTCGGTCGACTGGTTGCGCATCAAATAACTGACATCGAACCCGAAGTTCTTTCCGAATATCAGATTTTTATCAGGAGTTACTACGTTGGCTATTCCCAAACAACAAATCGTTCAGCAGATGTGCAAGTCCGGCCTGCTGCCGGTGTTCCGAACCCATGACATGAAGCATTTGTTCGCCGCCACGCAGGCGTTTTACGACGCGGGCGTTACGTGCGTCGAGTACACGACGACGATGCCGAACGTCATGGAACTGGTCGCCGAGGCGTCGAAGCAGCTTCCGAAGGATCTGTATCTTGGCGTCGGCACGGTCATGGATGGCGCGACGGTGGACAAGGCCGTGGCGGCGGGTGCAACGTTCGTTGCCAGTCCCGGCTTTTGCCCCGAGATGGTCGAGGCCTGCAATCACCACGGCGCGGTGAGCGTGGTCGGCGTGATGACTCCCACCGAGATTATCGAGGCCGTCCGCATGGGCGCCGACGTGATCAAGGTGTTTCCGGCCGCTTCGGTCGGGCCGGATTTCTTCACCGACGTGCTTGGCCCATTTCCCGGTCTGCACCTGATGGCAGCCTCGAAGACGGCCTTGCAGGAGTTGAACGCTTTTGTCGCGGCCGGAGCCGAAATCATCACGTTCCTCGGCGAGGCGCTCGATGCGAAGGCCTATGCCGCGGGCGATTATGCCGCGATCACCCGGGCGGCCGCTCAACGCATGGAGGCGATCCAAGCCGCGCGAAAAGCCGCCGGCCGGTAGACTCGCTGTTGCCGAGAGAGGAACATGAAGATGAAGACTCGACGCAGCCTGCCTGCGAGAATGAATTGGATTTTGGCCGCGATTGCCGGGATCATGTTCCTTCCGGTTCCCGTCGGGGCGGAAGAAGCACGACGAGAGAAGGCCACAATGAACGCCGCGGCGCCGGCAACGGACGTGCCAATCGCCGCATGGGATGCCAAGAGCGGGCAGGTCGTTCTCACCAACGGCCGCATGGAGCTTGTGATCGAGACGAAGGACGGGATCAATGCACGGTTGCTCCGCGATTTGAAGACAGGCCGCGTCTACGCCGATCGCGACTATTGCTGGCCGAACGGCGAGTTTCCGAAGTTGGTTGGTCAACCGGCGTTCACAAAATCGCCGGATGGAAGCTGCTCGGTGTCGCTGAAGGGCAGCCTTGGTGCGATCAATATCGAGCAGAAGTTCACCGCATCGAGCCAGGATCGTGATGCGATCATCGAAACAATCACGATCAGCAACCCGACGACGGAACCGATCTCGACGGCCGATTTCAAGTGCGGCTTCGCCAAATGTCTCCGGAAGGGCGAGGGCTGGGATCCCGATGCCGAATTACGTCTCTGCCATGTACCGTACCGTCGCGGACTCAACGGAGCTTTTCAGGAGTGCCCTTTGCGCGAAGTGGCCGAGCACGGCATGAGCTATCCGGCCGACTGGAGAACGCCCCACAATACGGTCGCCTGGGGCGCCGAAGGCTGGCTCTGGACCGACGGGACCACGACGCTTCTGATGTCGAAGTACAACCCGGAGGGCATGGAGTGGTCGCTTCTGGACCCGCAAAAACGCGGCGAAGAGACGTTGGTGCGATTCGGTGGGGCCGGGCTATGGCGACCGGGACTGCCATTTCGACCGCAGGACCAGTCGCCTCCGGAATGCCAGCATGGATTGCCCGACGCCGCGGCAAATCTCGCACCGGGCCAGTCCTACAC
>JAEWUR010000382.1 GCA_023397045.1 Planctomycetota bacterium | reverse complement strand
ACTTCAGGCCGGTCGGAAAGCCTGCGCCGCCTCGGCCTCGCAGGCCGCTCGATTTGACGAGTTCGACCACGTCCTTCGGCGCGAGTTCCTTGAGCGTTTTGCGCACGGTGCGATATCCGCCGCCGGCCTCGTAAACGGCCCGGGTGTGGCTGTCGCGCTTGTGGATGTTCGCTAGTAGGACGGGTTCGTGCATGCGAAAAAAAGGTACAAGATAGAAGGTTCAAGGTCAAAGGTTCAAGGTTCAGATGTCCGCCTTGAACCTTGAACCTTTGACCTTGAACCTTCTATTTCATCTCCCGAATCAACTCATCAACTTTTTCTTTCGTCATCTCTCCGTAGAGCGTGTCGTTGACCATGATGGTCGGGGCGGTGTCGCAGGCGCCGAGGCATTCGGCGAACTCTAGGCTGATCTGGCCGTCGGGCGTGGTTTCGCCGGGCTGGATGCCGAGTTTCTGCGTCAAGTATTCCAGCATGTCGTCGCCGCCGCAGGCCTCGCAGGTGATCGAGCGGCACACCTGGATGTTGTATTTTCCCATCGGTCCCTCCTGCTTGAAAAAGCCGTAAAAGCTGAGCGTGTCCTGTACTTGGGCCGGCGACAGTTCTAGCATCGCGGCCAGCTCGACCACCGCTTCGCGCGGAACGTAGCCGAGCGCATCGTTGACGATATGCAGCGCCGGCAGCGTGACCGCCTGTTTCGTCGGATAGCGTACGAATAGCGATTCGATTTTTTTTCGCACCTCCGGATTGAGAACATGCGAGGGATTAGGGATCGAGGTCTGGGGACTCGGGATTCGGGATTGGGGATTAGATTTTGTCATTCCGTGCGATTCCTTCTCAACCACCGTCGATTTCTCTTTCACTCGAATCCCTAGCCCCTAACCCCTAGTCCCCAGCCCCTAGTCCCTCTCCCTCACCGATCCAATTCCGCCGCGATGATGTTCAAACTGCCCAATACCGCGACGACGTCGCTTAGCGTATGGCCGCGGATCAAGTGCGGAAACACCGCGAAATGGACGAACGACGGCGGACGGCACCGGGCGCGATAGGCCCGTTGCGAACCGTCGCCGACCAGGTAGAACCCCAGTTCGCCGTTCGGCGCTTCGGTGGCACAGTAGACTTCCTCGTTCGGCGATCGGAACCCCCGATTGCTCATCGCGATTTCGAAATGCGTGATCAAACCTTCGATCGTCGTGGCGACGGCCTGTTTTGACGGCAGAATCACGCGATGCAACGAAGGGGACAGGTCCATTTTTTCGGCCTGGCGCCGGTCGGCCGACGGAGTCTTTTCGCCGAAAAATGGACCAGTCCCCAGGTCGTCGCCGAGGTTCACCGGCCCGGCCGGCAGGTTTTCGACGGCCTGATGGAGGATTTTGATGCTCTCGCGCATCTCGTCCATGCGGACCAGGTATCGAGCATAGCAGTCGCCGTCCTTGGCGCAACAGACGTTGAAGTCGAAATCGTTGTAGACCAGATACGGCTCGTCTTTGCGGAGGTCGCGCACAACGCCGCTCGCCCGGGCGATTGGCCCGCTGCATCCGCGATTGATCGCATCGTCGCGGCTCAAGAGGCCGACGCCTTGCGTGCGATTCACAAAGATCCGGTTGCGATGCAGCAGCCGCTCCATGTCGCGGAGCGTTTTGGGGATCTCTCGCAGGAAGTCGCGGATCATCCCGATCGCCTTCGGCGAGGCGTCGTACATCAGCCCACCGACGCGGGTGTAGCTGTTCGTAAATCGGGCGCCGCAGAGGGCCTCGAAGATGTCGTAAATCTGTTCTCGCGGGTTGAAGGCGTAGACGAAGTGGGTGAACGCCCCGGTGTCGAGCCCCATCGCCCCAAGGCACAGCAGATGGTCGGAGATGCGTGACAGTTCGGAGACGATTACACGAATATACTGGCACCGCCGCGGCGCTTCGATGCCGAGCAACTTTTCGACCGCCAAGTGCCACGCCACGTTGTTGGCCATCGGCGAAACGTAGTTCATCCGGTCGGTCACGGTCACGTATTGATTGTAGTCGAGCGACTCGGCGATTTTTTCGAAGCCGGAGTGCAGGTAGCCGATGTCCGGCATGGCGTCGACAACCGTCTCGCCGTCGAGCTTCAGCACCAGGCGCAGCGTGGTGTGCGTGGCCGGATGCTGCGGGCCGAAGTTCATCGTCCACAGATAAGGCTGCGCCTCATCGTGGCTCAGGTCGCCGGTATGTTCGACGGGTGACAGGGGCATCAGTAAAGGTAATGACGAATGACGAAATTCAAATGACGAAGAAATGACGAACTACAAATGTCGAATGGTTCTTGTTATTCGGCCTGCGGGTCTCCCGCGCGCGTGATGACCGGAAAATTGTGCCGCTCGCCGCGTCCCTGCAAGGGATAGTCCTTGCGCAGCGGATGGGCGGTGAACTCTTCGGGCAGCAGGATCCGCCGCAGGTCGGGATGCCATTGGAAGCGAATCCCGAAAAGGTCCCACACCTCGCGTTCGAGCCAGTTGGCCGCTTCCCACAGCCCGACGACCGACGGCACGGTCGGCCGAGGCTCGTTGACGAAACATCGCACGGTGAGCCGCTCGTTGGTCTCGGTGTCGGTCAACAGATAGACCATGCCGAAGCGATCCTTGGCGTCGCGATAGTTCAAATAGTCGACGCACGTCACGTCGACCAGCATGTCGAAGCCCAGCTTCTCCTTCAGCGTCTTCATCATCTCGAAAAGCGACTCGACCGGCGCAACCACCCGCGTCTGGCCGCGAAACTCGCTCGCGGTCAGGCTCGGGAAGTCGTTCAAGAGTTTTTCGATGGTGTTGTTGGTCATTTATCTCGGGAACGGATTAGCATCTTAAGGTCCCCTCTCCCATTGGGAGAGGGTTAGGGTGAGGGCTGCGTTGGCAATAAGGTTCCCATCATGTTTTCACCGTCACGCGGTTCTGCCCTCACCCCCGGCCCCTCTCCCGGAAGGAGAGGGGAGACTGTTTGTCCTCAATTCTTTATCTTCCCTTCTCCCTCAATGCTCTTTTTGCCAACTGCCGCTCCGGAGTTTCGAATTCGCGGCCAAAAACCGTTCCTTCGCGCTGGATTTTCTCTTGAAGATCGACAATCGATTGGATTAACTGCTCGGGTCGGGGCGGGCAACCGGGCGCGTACATGTCGACGGGGATGAACCGGTCGATCCCCTGCACCACGCAGTACGTGTCGAACACGCCGCCGGTCGAGGCGCACGCGCCCATCGAGATGCACCATTTCGGCTCGGGCATCTGCTGCCAGATGCGCTGCAAGACGGGCAGCATCTTCATCACCACCCGGCCCGCCACGATCATCAGGTCGCATTGCCGGGGACTGAACCGAAACACCTCGGCCCCGAACCGGGCGATGTCGTGTCGGCTGGCGCCGGTGGCCATCAACTCGATCCCGCAACAGGCCGTCGCGAACGGCATCGGCCACAGACTGTTTTTGCGGCACCAACTGACCAACTCGTCGAGCTTGGTGACGGCCACATTATCGGGCAATTCGCTCAACCCCATCGAAACACCCCCTTTCGCCAGTCGTAGATGAAGCCCAGCGTCAGGATGAGCAAAAAAGTCATCACGCCGTAGTAGGTCAGGTGAGGGCTTTCGGGCTGTGCGGGAGTGGGGGAATGATGAATGGCGAATGATGAATGATGAATGTCGTTGGACGAAATTGCCCGCAATTCATCAGTCATCATTCTGCATTCAGCATTATTCATCTCGCCCGTCGCCACGGCCCAGGGGTAGAGGAACAGGAGCTCGACGTCGAACACGAGGAACGCGATGGCCAGCAGATGGAACCGGACGTCGAAGCGGCGGCGCGTGTCGTGGATCGGGTCCATGCCGCTTTCGTACGGCATTCGCGTCACGCGGCTGGGATGGCCCGGGTTGAACAGGCTCGATACGATCAGGAGCCCAATGGCCAGCGCGATCGTACAGAATACGAATAAGAAGACGGGCAGAAAGGCGTACTGCATCCGTGGCCATTCCTTTCACAAGCCTGGGCAACGACGCACCACATTCTAGGGATGGACCGCAGCAGGGTCAATCGCGGGATGCTACTCCATAAATCGGGGGGTGATTTTTTTGTCGGAATATTGCGGCGGGAAATGAACCAATTCTCCTTGTGGATTTCGCGCGAAAACGAGTTGCGTCCCAGTTTCCATTTCCCAGTTTCGATTTCCCGTCCCAGTTTCGATTTCCGCCGCGTCCCAGGCACATGCCCAACTCGGGCGCTCGGGCGCTTACGAATCACTTGCCTCGTTTGCCGAAATCAGTGATGTCCCTCTTTCCGTCCCAGTGATGTCCCTCTTTCCGTCCCTTTCCGTCCCTTCTTATCCCTTCAGCAGGGTCAAGGCAATGCACGCGGCTACGAGAATGAATGCCACGACGATCAACGCAGCAAGTTCGATGGCATTGACGAATTGTCGCCACGACCACGTTGCTCGCGATGGCGCAACGCAGAAGGCGATAGTAGCCGAGACAAAAAAACAGACGGCAACAGCTGCCAGCCAGATTAATGTCCAGAACTCTAACCCCGGGAGGCCTGAATAGGGGCTTCCCTGAACCTCAATCTGCTTCCATTTCAACGTCAGCGCCACACCAATACAAGACGCTACACCACCGCACCCCAGCAGTATCGC
>JAEWUR010000370.1 GCA_023397045.1 Planctomycetota bacterium | reverse complement strand
ACGAGTTGATCGCCCGACTGTACCAAGAAATCCCCAAGCCGATGGTGTTCGACGCCGACGCGCTCAATGCGCTGTCGACCGACGCCGGCGTCTTGGCCCATCCCGGCGGCCCGCGCATCTTGACGCCCCATCCCGGCGAGTTCGCACGTCTGATCGGCAAGAAACTCGACGGCGACGCCCGAAATGACGCGGCCGTCCAGCTCGCGCAGCGATGCAAGATCATCGTCGTATTGAAGGGACATCACACACTCATCACCGACGGCCGCCGCCGCGCCATCAACATGACCGGCAACCCCGGCATGGCCACCGGCGGATCGGGCGATGTCCTCACCGGACTGATCACGGCACTGCTCTGCCAGCAGATGACGCCCTTCGATGCGGCTCGACTCGGAGTCTTCCTGCACGGCGTCGCAGGTGATGCCGCCGCCAAAGATCTCGGGCAGGTCTCACTGATCGCCAGCGATCTAGTGCGTTACCTGCCCCGCGCATTCCAGAAATACGCCGCCGCACAATCCACCAGCCCCTAATTCCTCGACGCCGTCTTCACCGAACCGACCGGCAGATAACCATAAAGCGTCTCGTCCCCGCGAAGTATATAGAACTTCATCGGGCTGAGACTCGCAATATCCGGCCGCTTCAAAATGTACACGACGTTCTCGATCGACACGGTCTCCCAGATATGGATGCCGACCAGAATGTCGCCGGGAAGAATCCCTTGACTGGCGGCCGGGCTGTCGGCACGAACGGCCGAGATGCTCAGCCCACCGCGATAGCGCGTTTGAAATCGCTTCTGAAAATCCTCGGTCGAAATCGGCTTCAACTCGACGCCGAACACCTCCCACGCGGGCTGATCCGCCGAGACCTCTTTCTCAGGCGTATTGGCCAACGTCAAATCCATGTCGAGCTTCTCGTTGCTCCGGCGAACCGCCAACTGGATCTTCTGGCCGGGCTGACAATCGAGCATCGCACGCTGGAAATCCAGTGCGCGTTGCACCGCTTTTCCGTCGACCGCCGTGACCACGTCGCCCGGTTGAACCCCAGCCTCGGCCGCCGGACTCTTCGAATCGACCGAATCGACCACCATGCCCTCGGTCGATGAGGAAGACTCGCATTTCGCCGCCGACAAACCGCTCCAGGTCTTGTACGGATTGGCCGAAGCCAACAAACAGGCCGCGACCGAATTGACCTTATTCACGGGAATCGCGAACCCGATGCCCTGGGCCCCCGCTCGCACCGCCACGTTGATGCCGATCATGTCGCCGTCGATGTTCAATAACGGTCCGCCCGAGTTGCCAGGATTGATGCTCGCGTCCGTTTGGATCAGGTCGTCGTAAAGCTGTGCGTCGCTCACTTGAACCGAACGATGCAACGCGCTGACAATGCCGCGCGTGACCGTGTGCTCGTAACCATACGCGTTCCCGACGGCGATCACCGTCTCGCCAGGCATCAAATCGCCCGACGTGCCGATCGGAATGACCGGAAACGCCTCATCCGATTCGATCTTGATGATGGCCAGGTCGGTTTCCATATCCCGGGCAACCAGCTTCGCGACGTATTGCTGGCCGTCGGCCATCGTCACCATGATTTTGCGCACGCCGTCGACCACATGGAAGTTCGTGATCACATAACCGCGCGGATCGATCACCACGCCGGTGCCCATGCCGTTGACGCGACGATTGGCGTCGCCGGTCTGTCCCGAGCCGATCACCGTCTTCTCGCCCCGGATGTTCACAACCGACGCCCGAACGCGCTGTATCGCTTTCACGATCGGCGTGTCGCGCAGTTCCGAACCCATCGCAGGCAACGTCGACGACAAGACGCAAATGCCAAGAACAAGGCCAATCCGAACTAGGGTATCTCGGGGCCAAGCGGAATACGCAGGTCGATCGGCCATGGTATGCCTTATCGCGGTTGTTAGACTAGTAGATAATTTGTTGATCGGCCCGGCAGAAACGGTGCCTTGATTCCCAACGATACCACCGTTAAACACAACCCATATTAACGCATGGCAAGTCGGGCAATATGGCGCGAAACATCGCAACAACGTAGTGGCCTGACCAGATCGTCGTTACTAATGGAGGTTCGCTGCGACAGAATCGTAACCCGAAGCGTAAGCGAGGGACAACCTCGCTTACGCTTCGGGTTGCGATGTTCTGTACATTCGTAAACTTGAATTGGACAGACCAGGAGGTTATGCTTCAGCATAACAAACCGCCCCGCCAAAACGCGACGCTGCAAGCAATGGCGTTTCGCTCAGAATGAGCGACGATAGAAATCGATTTTCGCAATCGAAACAACTCAATCGACGACGATGTCGGGCCGGCTTTTTTCAGGCAACAATCTCACGCTGCCCGGCACTTGAAGCTCGCCGTTTTCCAGAGACGGCGTCATCCGATCATCCGACGACGGGCCGTCCGATTCGTGCGAAACCAATTTTGCCGGCGTCGGCGAATCGGATTTCCTCGTCGATGCGACCTCGGCGGTTTCCGAGGCGTCGTCTTCCGAATCCGACTCGCGACTTCGAGCCAATCGCGCGCCCAGGCGATACCCCTTCAGACGGCTTCGCCAAGGCAGCAATTCCGGCTTCGATTCGGTCGCCGCAAGTTGTTCGTCGGCATCGGCCGATTCGGTTTTGGCAACGGTCGGAGAACTCGACCATGAGAGAGGGTTCATCGCGGCCATCCAGCCGTGACCAACCTGGCCCGAGCGCGGACCAACGCATCCCGGCGCGGCCGTCCAAAGGCAGCACCCAAGAATGATGCCGGCAAATCGGATATTCCCCCCCATCATATTGGGAACCATCGGCATGGATTTACCGGAAAATTAAGAATAATCCAAAACACCCTCAAAAACGCGGTTTTTTACCCCGTTTGGCTGGATGACGAATATTGAACGGCCGGGCTTGCAACCGCCGATAGGAGTGATAGAATAACCTGCAACACGGCAGTTTGCCGTTGGTTATAAAAAATTCTGCTCGTCGGCATCCGTAGCGGCACTGTCGGCACCAAGATGAGCACTCCGGACGAACCGCAACTCCGAAATACCGGAGCGGTTTTGGTCGGGGTGTTTTTGTTTGGATGGCCGAAAAAATGTTCTGCCCTGCGTTTTTCATCGATGTTCTGACCGTCTATTGAGCCTGACCGCACGCTGGCATCCGTGGCGGCACTACAGCGTACTGGTGTAACCGAACCAATCCCGTCTGACCCACCGGATGGACCGACCCGTTTTTTTGCGTGTTCCAATGCAGAAGCCGCGCGTCGCCGCGCAGCCCTGAAACGGAATCCGCGTGAGAGGTTGATAGTATGAGCGCGCAAGTTGTGCAACCCAGAAAGGTCCCCACGATCTCGACCAAGCATCGCCGCATTGTCACGGAAATTCCCGCCCCGGAATCCATCGCGACGCTTGAAAAACTGCGACGGCACGAGCCCCGTTCGATGGGCGGACAGCCGCCGATCGTTTGGGATCGCGCCGAGGGCATCCACGTGTTCGATCGTTGGGGTAACCAATGGCTCGACTGGTCCTCCGGCGTGTTGGTCGCCAATGCCGGACATTCCCATCCGAAAATCATCAAGGCGATCGTCGATCAGGTCAACCACGGCCTGATCCACAACTACTGTTTTCCATCGGACGTTCGCGCCGCGGCCGTCGAAGCCCTCTCGAACGTCGCGCCCGACGGACTCGGCAAGGTGTTCCTGCTGACCACCGGCGCCGAGGCGTGCGAATGCGCGATCAAGCTGGCCCGGACCTGGGGACGCCAAACCGGCGGCGACAAGAAGATCGGCATCGTCACCTTCCAAAACGCGTTCCACGGACGCACCCTCGGCGCGCAGATGGTCGGCGGCATCCCGGCGCTCAAACAGTGGATCGTCAACCTCGACCAGGACATGGTGCAAGTGCCGTTCCCCGACGGATTCCGCTGCCAGGACACGACCTTCGACGGATTCCTCAAGGCCTTGGCCGATCGCGGCGTTACGCCCGACTGCGTCGCCGGCGTGATGAGCGAAACCTACCAAGGCGGCAACGCCAGTTTCATGCCGCCGGAATACGCCCAGAAGCTGCGCCGCTGGTGCGATGAACACGGCGCGCTGCTGATCTTCGACGAAGTGCAAGCCGGCTTCGGCCGAACCGGCAAGTACTGGGGTTTCCAACACTACGGCGTCAACCCCGATCTGATCTGCTGCGGCAAGGGCATTTCCAGCGGCCTGCCGATCTCGGCCGTCATCGGCCGACCGGATGTGTTGGACTTCTACCCGCCGGGAGCGATGACCTCCACGCACACGGGCAATCCCGTCTGCGCGGCGTCGGTCTTGGCCAACTTGCAGGTAATCCGCGACGAGCGACTCGTCGAAAACGCGCAGAAAATGGGCGATATTCTGCTGCCTGAGTTGAATCGCATCGGACAACGATTCGCGAAGAACGTCGGAGCGGTCCATGGACGCGGCCTCGTGGCCTCGTTGCACATCGTCAAACCCGGCGGAGTCGAACCCGACGCCGCGACAGCCTCGGCCATCGTGCGACGCGCGATCGAGAAGGGCCTGATGCTGTTCTCGCCCGTCGGCTACGGCGGGGCATCCGTCAAAATCGCGCCGCCGTTGACCATCGACGAAGAAGCGATTCGCGAAGGACTGGTCGCCTTGGAAGAAGCATTCGAGGAGGTGCTGGCATGAACAAAAAAGAGTGTTCCCAAAAACCAATGCCCGTGCTGATCGTCGGCGGCGGCATGATTACGCACGATCAGCTCCTGCCGTCGCTTTACCATTTGCAGCGACTCGGCGTCGTCGGGCCAATCACCATCTGCGCGCTCAACTCGGCCCCGCTCAAGGCGCTGGCCGACGACGAGGTCTTTCGCGAGGCATTTCCCGGCCAGACTTTCGAGCCGATGCCGGGCCTCGCCGATCCGCCCGACCGGATGCATCCCGACCTGTACCAGGACGCCATCGCCGCGCTGCCGCCCCAAAGCCTCGTCGTGGTGGCCGTGCCCGACCATTTCCACATGGCCGTCATCCGATGCGCCCTCGAAAACCATCAGCACGTGCTGACCGTCAAGCCGCTCGTGTTGACCTATGCCGACGCGAAAGCCATCGAAGAATTGGCCCACGCCAACGGCCTGCTCGTCGGCGTCGAGTATCACAAACGCTTCGATCGGCGGTCGCTCGACGCCCGGGCGGTCTATCGCCAAGGTCGGTTCGGCGAGTTCCGATGCGGCGAATGCAAACTGGTCGAGCCCTACTACTACCGGCACTCGAACTTCCAGAACTGGTTCACCAAGGAAAACAGCGACCCGTTCACCTACATCGGCTGCCACTACGTCGATCTGGTCTACTTCATCACCGGCTTGCGGCCGGTCGGCGTCTCGGTCCGCGGCGTCGAAGGCAAGTTCCCCAACGGCAAGATCGGATACCTCTGGTCGACCGGCCAAGTCGTCTGGGAGAACGGTGCGCTGCTGAGCGTGCTCAACGGCCTCGGCTATCCCGACGAAGGGCCCGGCGCCAACGACCAAGGCCTCTGCATGTTCTGCGAAGGCGACGACCTCGGCGCTGTCATCCGACACGACGACCAGTTTCGCGGCGTCAGCCACGGATACGTCGATCGCCGGTCCGGCGCGGCCTTCCGGTTCACCAGTCCCGACTACATGCGGCTGGTCCCGTGGCAGGGCGACGGCCGAAAGCCCGTCGGCTATGGCTACGATTCGGTCGAGGCCATCGTCGAGGCGGCCGCCCACGTTCGGCAATCCGATTCGCTCGAAAAACGCCGGGAAGCCATCGACGTGATCGACCGCCGAGGCCTTCTGGCAACGCCGGCGAACAGCTCGATCAACGAATTGGTGATCGAAGCGGCCCGGTGGTCTATCATGCACGACGGCCGATACGCTGCCATCGACTATGAACCGTCGCCGGCGATGCGGCCGAGTTGAACGTTTGGAGAGCAAATGCCATAGAAAAACGCGGCCGGTGGTCATCCGCAAAATTGACCACCGGTCGCGTTCTCGTTTCGGACAAGCGCAAACTCAGCCAGGAGCCTCCGATATTCCGCACACAATGCCTGTCGCTCAGGCGGTGGCGGCGACCGGCTCCTGAGAGTCGGCGAATTGTTCGAGTGTCTTCACCAGGGCGTTCTTATCGAACGGCTTGACGATGAAGTCGGCCGCCCCGAGATTGAACGCATCCTTCAACACGTTCTTCTGCCCGATCGCGCTGACCACGATCACCTTGGCGTTCGGGTCTTGCGACAGGATCTCGCGCAGGGCATAAATGCCGTCGTATTCCGGCATGACCAGGTCCACGGTGACCGCCGTCGGATGATGCTCGGCATAGCGGTCGACCGCTTCCTTGCCGTTTCTCGCCTCGGCTACAATGGTCCAACCGGCGCCCAGGGCCGTTTCCTTGATTTTCGCGCGGATAATGGCCGCGTCATCGGCTATAAGTAAAGTCTTAGCCACGGCAGTGTAACTCCTTAATCAGATAGTTTGCGCTGGTTGTCCGATGCATTCCACGCTCAGGTTGCCGTTCGCCAGATCGAAGGCGACGCGCCGTCCCAACGATCCGCCGATATGCTGCCCAACGACGCGAATACCGGCGTCGGCCAGGGCGGCAAGCGCGACCTGAACGTTCGATTCTCCAATTTGCATCGTCTTGCAGTTTCCGAACATGCAGGCTCCGCCCGCAACTTTGGCCACCAGTCCCTCGGGCCGTGCCCCATGGCTCAGAAGGATCGAAAGCATATGCGGCACAACGGTGTCGGCGAACTTCGCCGGATACGCGGTCGGACCCGTCGAATGCGGCAGCAGCACGTGACTGAGCATTCCCAAACGGAGGCGAGGCGAATACAAAGTCACCGCGATGCACGAACCCAAAATCGTAGTCAGAAAGACCGGCTCGGCGGCCAGCGCGGCTTGGCCGATGCCTACCGGCGTGCGGTCTTTCGGCTTGGTTAGCGTTGCGGCAGTCATTTTGGCGCCTGTTCTAGGGTAAGATGTTGTCTCACGAACACGAGCGGATCGCCTCTTCCATCGCCGATCGCAACGCGACCGTCGGAATGAATAAGACGTTCCAGCTCAACGCCTCGTTATGACAATGGAACCCGGTGCGACATACCAGCACCGTGTCCCGTCCCGAGGCCTGCGCAACCAACGCCTGTTGCAGCACGCTCGCGCCGAAATCCTGCACGAAATACGGCACCGACGGCACCAACTGGCGGTCGATCAGCCGCGTGATCGCGTTCATATAGGCACATCCCAGGATGTTGCCCGTCTCCGCCAACGCCGATTGCTCCATCTCGTTCCACTCGTCGCCGGAACCCGGCTCCGTGTGGAGCAGCGATGCGGCCAGCCGGCGACCTTCTTCCTCGGTGAACGTGAGGATCATGGAGCCGCCGATCTCGCCTTCGAGATTCAGTATGACCATGGTCAATCGATCGTCGTCGAGGTTTAGATTGATACATGCTTCGGCCAGCGGTATTTCGCAGACCTCGTCAAGCGTGAGGGAGATCACGCTATTCGTCCAACAACACATCGCCGCCGAGGCGTCGTGCGTGGCCGCCGCAAAGAGTTGCTGAAGCAATTCCAGCTTCTCCGCGTCTTCCATCAAAGGTACATCTGTCATGGGACCTTCTCCTAAGTTTTTCCCGTACCAACAACGGGGCGAGATGCCATTTCGATCAGCGCAGGCGGATCGAGAATGAGTGAAATGCGACCGTCGCCAAGGATGCTTGCCCCGGCGATGCCGTTCACATTACGGTAATTGTCGGCGATCGACTTGATCACCACGTCCTCTTCTCCAATGACCCGGTCCACGGCAAGGCCGACCTGCTGGTCGCCCTCGCCCACGATCACCAACATCGTCTCTTCCGACTCGCGACTCTCCCTGTCGCCGTCGCGATGCTTCCATCCGAACAATTCGCCGAGGGACAAAACGCCCACGACGCGATCGCGCAGCGGAACCGTCCAATATCCGTGAACGGTCGCCATGTCGCGACGCGAGACGCCTACAATTTCAACCACCGATTCCAATGGCACGGCAAACACGTCGCCGTCGACCTGCACCATCAGGCTCGGCAAAATCGCCAGGGTCAACGGCAGCCGAATCGAGAAGATCGTGCCGCGCCCCGGCTCGCTGTCCACGTCGACCGTGCCGTTAAGCTCCTTGATCTTCGATCGCACAATGTCCATTCCCACGCCGCGCCCCGAGACGTCCGTCACCTTCTCGGCCGTGCTCAAGCCCGGCAGCCAAATCAACTGATAAATCTGCTGCGGCGTCATCAACTCGGCGTCGGCCGCCGTGATCAATTCCTTCGCAACGGCCTTGGCGCGAATCCGCTCGGGATCCAGACCCTTGCCGTCGTCCGAAACGCGGATCACAATGCTGCTGCCGCGATGGAACGCTTCGAGCGAGATCGTGCCCTGACGCGGCTTTCCGGCCGCGACGCGAGCCTCCGGAGACTCGATGCCATGATCCGCCGCGTTGCGAACCAGGTGAATCATCGGGTCGCCAAGCTCGTCGATCATGCGCTTGTCCAACTCCGTCTTCTCGCCGTCGATCGACAAGTGGATATCTTTGCCATTCGATCGCGTGATGTCCCGGATCACCCGATGGAACCGATTGAACAGAGGGCCGATCGGCAACATCCGCATGTCCATCACGTTCTGCCGGATGCCGTCACTCACGGAATCGAGCAGATGAATCGTCTCGAAAAGGCTGTTGACGCACGTCCGCGCCTCGGCGAACGAGTGTACTTCTTGACGCACCGTCTCCAGGCAGTCGTGCAGTCGCTTCGTCGCCGATCGAAGTTCCTCGAACTCCACGCGGTGACCAAGTCCGTGCGCATCGTCCGCCCGCATCGACATCCGCTTCAACTCCGACATGGCCCGGTCGATCGCCTGAACCGACTTGCCGTCAATGATGATCGTCTTCAGGCTGTCGCCGATCTGCGTCACCCGGGCTTTGCCGATCGCCAACTGACCCGCCAAATTCATCAGCCGGTCGAGGCGCTCGACATCGACTCGCAAGGTCTCCGCCGGCTTGACGCCCGGCTCGGTCGCCGTGCGCGCCGGCGCGGCCTTCGCGCTCGCCTGTTGCTTTCGGATCAGCGGCTCGACCACAATCTGATGGACGCCCGCCACATTGAGCCACCGCTGCAAGTCCTCGGCCGATTTGTCCGTCGCGACCCCGAAGAACAACATCGGAATCTCATCGAGCGACTCGACTTCGGCCAGCGGCGGATCGGCATACTTGATGTCGCCCAGGTTCGTCAACTTGCTGTAGATCAACTGGGCCTTCAGCCCGACCAGCGGCAAGTTCGGCTCGAAAGCAACCTGACCAACCACGATATGCGAGTCTTGATCCTCCTCGCGCAACGCGCCGGCCACCCGACGATGCAATTCGGCGTCCATCTTCCCCGTAAGGTCGGTATTGGCCGCCAATGTCGCCGCAGCCGCAACGGTCGCCTCGACCTCGGGCACTTCGGTTTCGACCGCCGCGTCTTCCGATAACTGCTCAACGGCGTCCACCAGCGGATTGGACTCGGCCGCAGCCGGTCGCAAAAGCGCATCACAAGTCGCTTGGGCATCAAGCAACTGCTGCGCCAACTCGGCGAACTGATCCTCGCCCGGTCGACCAGCGCTCATCGCGTCCACATAGTGCCGCAGGCCGTCCGTGCAGGCCAACATGCTGTCGGCGACGTTCGGGGCAAGCGTGCAATCGTTTTGCACAAGAATTTGGAGGATATCCTCCATCAGGTGTGCAAGTTTCGCCGGCCGATTCAATCCGATCGACGCCGCCGAACCCTTGATGCGGTGCGCCGCGACAAAAAGCTGTTCGACATTCTCGCGACCGCCGCCCGCCTCCAGGGCAAGCAGGGCCTCGGTCAACTCGTCAAGCGTCTGCTGGCACTCGTCGATGAAAATCGAAAGATACCGCGACGCACTTTCCCAGTCGTCGTCCAGGCGAGCAAATTCATCGCGAAGGATGGTGTCGCGGTTGTCCATAGTGGGATTCTTCGTCTTAATGAACCGGTTTTCGCATCAACCAGGATTCGATCCGTTCAAAATCGCGTAACATCTCGGTGGCGCCCTCGGCCGCGCCGGCCACCAGCAACCCGCCGGGGCGAATCGCCGACTTCACATTCGCAACGGCCGTCTTCTTCGAGTCGCGGTCGAAGTAAATCAATACGTTCTTCAAGAACACTAGGTCAAAAGATCGCTCCCGCATCGGATCCAGCAAATTATGCTGCCGGAAGCTCACCATGCTGGACAGCACCGGCCTCGGTTGCCAGAGCTCCGCGCCTTTAACCTTGGTAAAATAGCTTTTTTTATAGGTCTCGGGGACCAAACGCATCGCCCGCTCGCTAAATATCGGATTTTTCGCCTGATCCACCGCGCCCTTGCCGATATCGGTGCCTAAAATCTGAATTTTCCATTTATTCAGATCCGTAAGACACCCCGCAATGCAACACGCCGTCGTATAAGCCTCGTCCCCCGTGCTGCACGCCGCCGACCAAATCCGCAGCCAATTAGGACCACCCGCCGCTCGTGCAGCCGTTCGCTCGGGCAGGTAGACCTTCTGGAACCAGTTCCAATGCGTCTGATCGCGAAACAGATACGTCTCGTGCGTCGTGATTTCCTGAAGAAAGGCGTCCCACTCCGCGTCCTGCGGCGGCAAACGTTTCAGGTGATGATAATATTCCTCGAAACTGTTGATGCCCGTCGAACGCAGCCTTCGTCGCAAACGATTCGACAAAAGCGCCTTTTTCTGCGGAGAAACGCGAACGCCCGTGCGAATGTAAATCAGATCGGCATAACGCGACAACTGCGCGTCGGTCACCTGCTCCATGTGCCCCGACGGGGTAGACGGCAGGCCCAACGCGCGGTCCGCCACCGCCGCCGTGGTTGTCGAGATCGTGGGTTTCGCAGGTGACGTCATAAGGTTTGCTCGCAGATTGGTGAAGACCTATCCCAAAAGTCCCCTCTCCCTCCGGGAGAGGGCTAGGGTGAGGGCTGTCTTTACAACGACTTTGAATTCTGCATCCATTTGGTCTTCAAGATGTCTCGGTACTTGGGCAGGCTCTACGACACGGTAGCCTGACTTCCAATACGCCGTATCTGACGCGTAATAATGGACGCCGCCTCTTGCAGTCCAAACTGCCGATCGATGTTGCCTTCGACAAACGCGACGCGGTTCATTCCGTACACGTCCGACGTCGCCTGGTCTTGTCCCAACGTGTATCCTCCCGCCGCGCGGATCGCGCCGCAGCCGTCGGCGCCGTCCCGCCCCATGCCCGTCATGATCACGCCCAAGCAGTTCGCACCAAAAACCTCGGCCGCGCTCTTCATCATTACGTCGACCGACGGCTTGTGACCGCTCACCGGCGGACCGTCGAACAGCGTCGCCGTCGCATGCGTCCCGCGCCCTCGAATTCTCAGGTGTTGTCCCCCCGGCGCCAGAAGCACCAGGTTCGGTTGGAGCCGGTCGCCCTGGACCGCCTCGCGCACCGTCAGCGCCGACAACGTGTCGAGCCGCGCAGCCAACGGGCCCGTGAACTGTTGCGGCATATGCTGAACGATCACGATCGGCGGCATCGGCGGCTGCAACGCGCCCAACAAAAGGGTCAACGCCGGCGGTCCCCCCGTCGAAATGCCCAACGCGATGCACCGTTGCGCCAGATCGGGCGGACAGTCCGTCGCCAACGCCTTCGCCGGGCGATGAACCGGCGCCAACACGCCGCCGGTCGCCTGCCGTCGACGCCGAGCCATCATCCGACGAACGTTCATCCCCGAAATCGCCCGGATCTTGTGGATCAACTCGCCGGTGAACAGCGTTCGAGCCGCGTCGCCGCGTTCAGGCTTCGCCACGTAGTCGCTCGCGCCGCGTTCGAGCGCCTCGAGCGTCACCGCCGCACCGGCGCGCGTCAATGCGCTGACCATTAAAACCGGCAACGGATGGTGCTCCAACAGCGCGTCCAACACCTCCAGACCGTTCATGCCCGGCATCTGCATGTCCAACGTCACAACGTCCGGCTTGATCTTCGTGATCGCATCGAGCGCGTCGCGCCCGTTGCGGGCAATCCCCGCCACGGACATCCCGGGCGCGGCTTCGACCTGATCCGAGATGATCGCCCGCATCACGGCCGAATCGTCAACGATGAATACCCGAATGTTGTCGTTTGGCATGTAACTATCCGAAACCGCAAGACGTTTGTACGGACGGGATGGGGCATGCGAACGAATCGCGGGTCCCCAATCCCGAGTTCGCTCCTCACATGGCGTTCTTAATCGCCGTGATCTCTTCTTCGCCGAAGATCTTGTCGATGTCCAGCAAAATCAACAACCGGTCGTCGAGCTTCACCAGCCCGCTCAGATAATCGCGACCCAATCCGGCCACCGTCGGCGGCGGCGGCGCAATCTGATCGTGCTTCACTCGCAACACTTCGCTCACCGCGTCCACCATGATCCCGATCGTCCGACCGCACGCCTGAATCACCATGATCCGGCTCTCGTCCGACAAGTCCGCCTCGGGCAAGCCAAATCGTACCCGAAGGTCGATCACCGGAATCACCGTGCTGCGAAGGTTGATCAAGCCCTTCAAGAAGACCGGCGTCTCGGGGATCCGCGTGATTTCCGTAATCAGGATAATCTCGCGGACCTTCGTAATCTCGATGCCGTAAAGCTCCTTGCCAAGCTTGAAGCTGACCAACTGCATGGTCCCGTGGACCTCGGAAAACGTGTTCTCCATGCCACGCGACTCGAGTGTGGCTGTTGCCATCGTAAGCCTCCCAAAATTGGAATGTGGTTCTTCAAATATAAAATGGACTTCGGCCTCTCAACCTCTGCCCCGCCGATACTCCGTGCTGATCGTCTCCTCCGCGGATCCGTTACCTGGATCCGGCCAACTCCTCGTGAGCCACCTTCCTGGCGTCGATCTTGAACTGATTGACCAACTCCCGCAATGCCACCGCCTGAGCGCCAAGTTGCTCGCTGCTGGCGGCCATCTCCTCGCTGCCGGCGGCCGCTTCCTCGGTCACCGCCGAAACGCCTTGAATCGCTTTCGCCGCCTCCTCGGTGTTCGCGGCCTGTTGAACCGTCGCAGCCGCAATCTCGGCAATCTTCGTCGCCGTCTCCTCGGCCGACTTGATGATCTGCTGCAACGCCTCGCCGGTCTGCGAACTCAACGTCGATCCTTCCTCCACGCGCTGCGTCGATTCCCGAATCAGCGAGGAGATCTCGCGCGCCGCATGATTCGATCGCTCGGCCAACTTCCGAACCT
>JAEWUR010000243.1 GCA_023397045.1 Planctomycetota bacterium | reverse complement strand
ACGTTCTCCTTCTCCAGCCGCCGGCGAATCAGCGATGCGAAATCGTCATTGCCCACGTAGCTGAACGCGGCGATCTTCATGCCGAGCCGCGCCATCGCCGTGCCCGAGTTCGAGACGATCCCGCCCGTGACCACTTCGATCGGCTCGGCGCGGAGCAGTTTCCCGCCGCCGATCGGCACTTCCAAAGGCACCGGACGTACGAGAAGGTCGGCCACGCACGAACCGCAAAGCACGCAATCAAGATCTTTTGCCATGATGTCGATAAGCTCCTAGCGTTGGCGCGGAACGCTCGCCGACGACGGTCCCTGCACGCGCTGGCGGCGGAACCGGGCCGGCGTTTGTCCGACGCGATTTCGAAATAGTCGGGTTAAATACTGCACATACTGGAAGCCCGCCTGAAGGGCGATCTGCTTCAACGGCAGATCGGTGTCGGCGATCAGTTGCCGGGCTTTTTCCAGGCGAATCCGCTGAATCTCCTCGTGGACCGAACGGCCCATGATCTCCTTGAATCGGTTCTTGAGCGTCGAACGCGATACGCCGACGTGCCGCACCACGTCGCTCACTTGGATCCGCTGGCATGCCCGCTGTCGGATGAATCGAACCGCCGCGGCCACGTCGACGTCCTCGATGGCCAGCGTGTCGGTCGACCGTCGGGCGATGACGCCCTCCGGCTCGACCACGAAATGAACCTGCGCGGTTTTTTTGCCGCTCATCAGCCGGTCTAGCATCGCGGCCGCATCGTGGCCCATGCGCCGGGCGCCTTGCTCGACGCTCGATAACGGCGGATCGGTCAGATCGCAGATCATCTCGTCGTTGTCCACGCCGATCAACGCAACATCTTCCGGCACGCGCGCGCCGATCGCCCGGCATGCCTCCAACACGTGCCGAGCGCGAACGTCGTTGCAGGCCATCAGGCCGACCGGCTTTTCGAGCGAACGCAGCCAGGCGGTCAGGCCTCGCTGCAATTCGGTCCAGCGCCGCGCCGTGCCATGCCGGCCGGTGTAGATCGAACACGGAATGCCCGCCTGCTTGGCAATTTCTTCAAACACGCGGCCTCGTTGTTCCGACCAGCGGATGATGCGCGTGCGAGGGTAGCCGTAGAACGCCAATCGCCGGAATCCGCGATCGATCAGATGTTCGGCCGCCAATCGGGCGATGGCCTCGTCGTCGCTGGCGAAGTAAGGGATGCGCGTCGCCGGATCGTACCATCCGAAACCGCCGCCGACGCCGACCACCGGCACCTTCAGACCGCGGACGGCCGCCGCCACCTTCCGATCGTCGAAGTTCGCGATGATCCCGTGCCCCCGCCAGTTCCGCAGATCGGGCAGCTTCTGCAACGGGTCTTCCTCGACGTACAGGCTCCAGTTGCCGCGCTCCTTCACGTACTGCGCAACGCCCCCGATGATCTTCCGATCGTACGGCTTCGCGGCATCGACGATCAACGCGACGTGTCGTGGTTGGGGCATGACGCAATTCTGCCGGAAATCAGTTCATTTGCCCAGGGGCGCGCGTTGGTCGATCCACGATTTGTCACTGTCTGCCCCCATCTCCAACCCCTCTCCCACAAAACAGGGAGAGGGGCGGAGCGGGCGTTTTCTACTTGCCAAGCAAGTGCTCGAGCACAAGCAACTCGAGCGCTTCGTAGTCGCGCTCGGCGATGTACTTCTTCGCGGTATCCTCGGGGAACGTCCGCACCTTGTCGACCAGCTTCAGGAAGATCGTCCGGCTGTTCGACAGGTGCTTGTGGCCGACGTCGGCCTTCTGCGAACGCATCACCTTGACGTCGAGGCCCACGAACCGGCCGCTGTCGTAATACTTGGCCAATTCGAGCACGCGCACCTGGTTGAACGCGCCGCGGAGATTCGCCGCCGCAAACGACTTGTCCTGGTCGAACTTCAGGCCGTTCTGATCGTTCAGGTGAACGCTCCAGAGCTTGCCGGCCGAAAGTGCGAAGGCCATCTCGTCCGACGGATCCAAGCCGGCCAACAAGGCGTGCGCCGTCTCGATCAGGCCGCCGACCCGCTTCGGATCGACCGTCTGGTGGGCGATGGCCAACGCGTGGCCGATCGTCGGGATGTAGGCGTGGTCCATCGGCTCGTTCGGCTTCGGCTCGATGGCGATCTCAATGCCCGAGTCGTGCTGCAACATGTTGTTGAGCGCCTCGACCAGATAGCGATGCGAGTCGAGCGCGTTCTTCGATTCGCGGATGTAGGTGCCTTCGCGGGCGAGCCAGAGGACCATCAGCTTGGTGCCCAGCGCGTTGGCGATGTCGACGGCGACCCGCGAACGATCGTTGGCCCATTTGCGGCAGGCCGGATCGTTGGCCGTATAGCCGCCGTCGATGCCGTCGGGATGCTCCCAAAGACGCGGCGCGACGAACTCGGCCACGAGTCCTTCGCCGTCGAGCATCTTCTTGACTTCGGCGGCCTTTTTGACCGTCTCGGCGGGCGAGAGGTTCGCCAGGTCCGGCACGGCGTCGTCGTCGTGGAACTGCACGGCGTCGAAGCCGAGCTGCTTGTACATCTTCAACTTCTTGGCAAACTCGATCGACGGCCGGACGGTCGGTCCGAACGGGTCGGCGCCCTCGTGAATGTTCCAAGGGCCGAACGAAAAGCGATAGGCAGCGGTCATGAACGTCTTTCTCCCATTGATACGGAAATGGCGTTGTCGAGATGGCTCGGCCGCACGCGAAGTTGGGCGCGGCCAGCGATTCAGCCTTCAATGTATCAGACGGGGCGTTATACTAATGGATAAATCTATTATACATTTGGCCAATTCCCCGTGCAGCCCCGGAAAAACATGACGCGAACGTTTTCCGAACCCATCGCTAACCAATCGGGGGGGGCTGTTTGTCGGGGGGCATCCAGGAATATTCCGAGGTCCAAACTGGACGATAACCCCATTGGGTGCTATGCTAGAAGCTCGATGATATGTAGATCACTGCGATCCTTCCCGCCGGTTCTTTGCGTTCGCCGCAACAGCACGAATGACACAATGAGGTAACACCGATGAGTTTCTCGCGACGCGATCTGTTGAAATGGGGCTTGGGTGCGGCGGCCGTCGCCACCGCGAACGTTCGCCTTCCCAAACTGTTGGCCGCCGACGACAAGAAGATTCCGATCGGCGTGCAGCTCTATTCCATCCGCGACGTCGCGCCCAAAGATCCGGCCGCGGTCATCGCCGACGTGGCCAAGATGGGCTATCAGGGCGTCGAGTTCGCCGGCTACTACGACATGAAGGCCGAAGACCTGCGGAAACTCCTCGACCAGAACGGTCTGAAGTGCTGCGGCACCCACACGGCGCTCGACACCTTGACCGGCGATGCCCTGAAGGGCACCGTCGAGTTCAATCAAACGCTCGGCAATCCGTATCTCATCGTTCCCTGGCTGCCGCCGACGATCACCACGTCGATCCCGTCGTTGATCGATACCGCCAAGCAGTTCACCGAGATCGCGGCCAAGGTGAAGGATCAAGGCATGTTCGTCGGCTATCATGCCCACGCACACGACCTGACGCCCGTCGACGGCCAAATCCCCTGGGACGTCTTCTTCACCCACGCGGGTCCGGAAGTCGTCATGCAGCTCGACACCGGCAACTGCTTGCAGGGCGGCGGCGATCCCGTCGCGATCCTCAAGAAGTTCCCCGGCCGCGCAACGACGATCCACCTCAAGGAATTCGGCGGTCCCAGCGGCGCGGTGATCGGCCAAGGCGACGTTCCGTGGAAAGAGGTTTTCGAGGTCTGCGAGTCCAACGGCGGCACCAAGTGGTACATCGTCGAACAAGAGTCGTTCACCGACTCGTCGATGGATAGCGTCGCTCTCGACCTGAAGAACCTCCGCGACATGGGACAGTGAGGCCATGGCTGACGCCACGATTAGCGCAGCCGGGCTGCGGATTATGAAACTGCTGGTGGGCAATCCGCCGCAAACCATCTCCGACCTGATCAAGTCG
>JAEWUR010000665.1 GCA_023397045.1 Planctomycetota bacterium | reverse complement strand
GATTTTTTCTTCGTGTCGATTCGTGGTCCTTCGTGGATCACAACAGCAGACGAAAAGAAGACATTTGAACAGGAGCGAACTGAGGTAACAGAGAAGATTTTTGGATGTCCTTGCCCACCTCTGTTTGCTCCGTTTCCTCCTGTCAGGAAAACAACCGTACAGTTTGACTTGTGGAAGGGAAAGGGAACGCTAGTCTCCGCTAATTATCGCAGATTTTTTCTTCGTGTCGATTCGTGGTCCTTCGTGGATGACGACAACCGACGAAACAGAAAGACATTTTGAACAGGAGCGAACTGAGGTAACAGAGAAGATTTTTGGATGTCCTTGCCGTCCTCTGTTTCCTCCGTTTCCTCCTGTTAAAAAAACGACCGGACAGATTGACCCGTGGAAGAGAAAAGGAACGCTGATTTCGGC
The DNA here is from genome assembly GCA_023397045.1 of Planctomycetota bacterium. Lineage (GTDB taxonomy): Bacteria > Planctomycetota > Planctomycetia > Pirellulales > Thermoguttaceae > JAEWUR01. Next base: position 3,548 of record JAEWUR010000665.1, on the reverse strand, counting down.
TAGTCTTCGCTGATCTTTCGTGTTGATTCGCGTTCATTCGCGGTTCCTCCAGTTCGAGAAACGATCCGCGAATGAACGCCAATGAACGCGAAGAAGAGGTTTTGGGAGTCGAGAGTCGAGAGTGCCGAGTCCCGTCGAGCGGCGGTTTTTTCGATAGGCCGGGCAAGCGAATGCGTGAGGAAGGAACGGAAATGATGAGAAATAGTCCAGAGTCGAGAGTCGAGAGTCGAGAGTCCGGCAAAGGGACGAGGGGCGAGGGACGGGAGGCGAGGGACACGCGTAGGCCGTCCGCCATTCGCCATTCTTCCCGCGACGCCCGCCTCTCAACTCTCGTCTCTCGACTCTCGACTGTCGCCCGTCCGTCACTGGCCACCGGCCACCGGCCACTGCCCACTAGTTCCCGTCGCGGCGTGCTGCTGCTCCTGGTCCTTGCGTTGTTGTCGATGTTCGGTCTGATCGCGATAGCGTTTGTGGTGGTTTCGGGCCAGGCCCGGCGTAGTGCGAAGAGCGTCGAGCGGATGGAGCAGGTGAGCGACTCGCCGCAGAAGTTGTTGCAGCAGGCCGCCATGCAGGTGTTCCGCGGCTCGACGAGTCCCGCCTCCGTCCTGGGCGCGCATAGCCTGCTGGAGGATATGTATGGGAACGATGTGTTGACGGGATTGCTGGACGCCAGTCCTGACGGTAGTCATCCAGATTCTACCGTCGCGCCGTTCATGAAATCCGGTCCGTTGCTTATCGACACAGCTACTAGCAGTACATGGCCCGCCGGTGGGCAATTGATATGGATTGAAGCACCTCCACTTGGCCCCGATACCGTAATAGACCGAATGCGGTGCGTTGGGCGGGTACTGACGATGAGAGATGGTCCGGCGATGGGGCAGAGCACTCGTATCGTCGGATACGATCGAGCGAATAATCGATTTCAATTGGAGGCATTCAAAGGCCAAACGATCGAGGATACCTCGGGGGGGGCGAAGGAAGGACACGTCCTTGTCAATGGAGAGGAATTGTGGGGCAACTACAGGATCAACGGTACGCCATTCAGTGGCACGGGGTTCGGATTCAGCGGCACAGATTTGAATGCTGCCATACCCGTCAATGGCGTGCCGTTCAATTGTGAAGTAGCTCTTCTCCCAAATTCCAAAATCGACCCTCCTGGTGGAGCTAATGAGGACTACGATGCGGCAGATTATCAAAACATGTTGCTTGCCGCGCCGGTCTACAACGCCACCACCGGTGTTGTTGATAGCCTGCCGTCATTGCATCAGCCGTCGTTGATCAATTATTGGATCAATCGAGTTGTACAAATTTCGGCGACAATCGATGTGTCAAACCTCAATAATGTCGCGATCACATCCTTTGTAACCACCGCAAACTTGCAGTTGAACCTTCCGGTAGGGACCAAATATTGGGATCCTGCCGAGCACGAAGTTGATGGTACCACGACACAGCCTGTCGATTTGCCGACGCCGGGGACGGTAGTGATTCCAGCCGGCGCGATTACATTCCCCGCCGGTACGGAAGTACTCATACGCGGAGGTGGAAGTATTACCACAAATAACAGCGGTGATTCTTTTACGGTCACGGCGACCACTCCTCGAAACAGCGTTATCTTCCAAATTCCGGCTGGCACGAATGTGAATCCCGTACCTCCGATGTTTCGGGATAAGGTGATGCTTTCGCCGGGTAGTAAGGTAACGCCGCCTGTTGGCGGTGCTGTCAAGCTCATGGCTCTGTGGCGCGACTTGTGGTATGCGAGCCCAGAGTTGGGACGGAAGATCATGCTTCGGCCTATCGGATCAGGCTTCCTGTTCTCTTCCGGATTGGGCGACGATCCGGACCATCCGTTTTTTACCGGCAGTAATACGAACCTGTTTGACCCAACGGATAGGACAACGTGGGATGTTGACAATGACGGCGATGGAACGCCCGACAGCGTGTGGGTCGATCTAGGCATGCCGGTTCGTTCGACGACCGACGGACGCTTGTACAAGCCGCTTTTCGCCATCCTCTGCACCGATCTCGACGGTCGGTTGAACGTCAATGCGAATGGTTGCCCGGCGCATACCGACACCACCACGCTTGCCACGGAACTTACCAACATCAAATCCGGATATCGAGGTTACGACCACACATTTGCCAATGCAACTGTTCCAACGGACCTTCCCCGGGGAATGGGTTATGGGCCCGCGGAGATCAATTTGTTTTCGCTGTTCCCTGCCGCAAGCACGATACTGAGCAGCCGGTACCCGACAACGGTCGGGACGGATTGGCTTGGCGGCACCGCAGGTCATTGTTTGGGGTTGAATAACTGGTTTAGCTACGGGTTGCGCGGCGAAGGAGATTTTTCAGATCTAAGTGCGGCGAAGTTTACAGGATCTTACGGGACGCCACCCGATACGGCAGGAAATGGCGTGATCGGCGTTGACTGGGGCGGAAGACCCCTCTACTGCTTCATGGGACAGAACAGCAACGATAAGTCAGACGTCAACGAGTGCCCTTACAATTATGACGTTTCGTCGCGACAGTTCCGCGGTGGCGCGAATTCGCCATACGGCATCTGTGAGTTAGAGCGATTGTTGCGACCATATGACCGTGATGCAACATCTTTGCCGAGTCGCCTCTTTTCGATTGCGGACACGGATAACATCAATGTAATGAACCAGAGGACGGCATTAACGACCGATAGCTGGGATCTGCCGGTGCCGCCAACAGTTCAACTTCAAGGCGCAGTCGATCCGACCGGCGGCCGGGGCATGTTGAGTGTCTTGAATGGTCTTTTGAACGCCAAAGGTATGAGCGCGACTCAAATCAGCGCCTCGCTGACGACTTTGTTTCCTCCGGAATTGTTGGCCGGGAGAAAGATGAACCTCAACCGGATGTTTGGCAACGGAGTTGACGACGACAATGATGGCGTTATCGATCCACCAGCGCCGGTTGAGATTGCGCAGGAGCAGATGACGTCGTTTGACGCATCCGGAAGCGCGACTGCCGCGGGCAACGCTTTACATGATCCGACTGGAACGGCTGGCAATGCGTTGCAGGCCCGCCAGTTCTATGCCAGATACCTCTATGTTTTGGCGAGCCTGTTGGTGGATGAAACCAAAATGACGGACGCCACCACGCCTTCGCCCCAGTTGGCAGCGGTTGCGGCAGATCCCGCGAATATCACACACGAAGAGTACGCTCGGTTTTTGGCGCAATGGGCCATCAACGTCGTGGACTTCTACGATCGCGACTCGATCATGACGCCGTTTGAGTACGACACTAGACCATTTGACGACGATGACGCTGCCGATGGTATCACTTGGGACGTGGACGGCGTCATTGGTTCGGGCGGTCTCGACGACGACGCCAAGACGTACCGCGGGCTAGTCTGGGGGTGCGAGCGGCCGGAACTACTGATAACCGAGACTGTGGCTTTCCACGATCGTCGGACGCAAGATACGACAGCCGAGACGGTGGATGCAGGTGAGGACGGGGATGCGGATCAAACCGCTGCGGGCAAAGTTGGAACGAATAGTGGCGATGACGCCACCTTCGATCAG
>JAEWUR010000039.1 GCA_023397045.1 Planctomycetota bacterium | reverse complement strand
CGAACGGTATTTCTTCCGTCGGCATCTACAATTGCTACACCGGCATGCGGGCCGATGCGATACCGTTTTTCCAGGCGTGCGGATACAACACGTATGAACGCTGGGATCTGGGCTGGACGCTTCGGCCCAGCAGTCACGCGCAATATTACGCCGACATGGCCCAGGATATTCAGCGCATGCAAGACGCGGGCTTTGAGTCTTACGTCTTGCTGACGACCAACATGATTCAACGCGGGCAAGACGACCCGGAGGGCTACCAACACGTTTCGTTCGACCCAAACGATCAGGCGGCGATGGCGGAGCGGTTGGCGTACATCACGGCGACCGTGCGGAACCTGAACGGCGCCGACGGATTCACGATCGGCGCCGGCGACCCGGGGGGCCACGACGCCGCGTCGATCGAAGACCTTTACGGGATGCTTCGGCAGATCATCTCGGTCATCCGAACCGAAGCGCCCGACGCGAAGATCAACGTCAACTCCTGGGCGATTTCGACCTGGGCCAACAATCCGTCGCCCTTCAGTGTCGAGAGCTGGACCCAAGAGGTCACGTTGACCAACGCGCTGATCGACCAGCCCGATCTGCTTGGCCCCAACGTGAACATCGAGTTCCCGATGCACAACTACTACCGCTCGTTGGCGCTGCAATGCTACGAACAGGCGGGCGAAGAGCCGCTGCTGAACCCGACGGCCGATAGGGTTGCCGAGCTGAAGCAGCGCGGGGTGGGACAGCTTTGGGGTTGGCCGTATTTTTTGGTCGATGAATGCGACGACGGCTTTCAACGGGGCACGGAAGGCATGACGCAAGCCGAAACCCGGTACATCAAGCAGACGATCGACGCCGCGAGACAATTGGGCCTCAACGGCATGGTCGCCAACACCATGGCGTCGAACATCCACGCCGAACGCCTCAATATCTATGCCTTCGGCCGATTTTGCAGTGACGCCGAGGCGACGCCTGAACAGATCATCTCCGAGTTTGCAGGCTTCGTTTCGACGCCGGAAACGACTGCCGACTTGGCGCAGGTTATCCAATTCGTCGAGAACCAAAGCACCTGGCAGTCGAGTCTGCCGGAGCGATACCGCCTGCCGAATTTCGATGTGAGCCCGCTGGTCACGGCGGCCGACGCCTACGGTCAGTTGAATCAGGTCGACATCCTGGCCGAAAGCACGCTGCCCGGTCTGTTAGGGTCGCCAAGGTCGTATGTGAACAAACTGAAGCAGCGCCTTCGCATACTAGGCAAGGAGTCGATCCCCAACGGCTACCAGGGGCCCGTCCTCACTCGCTATGGTTCGGCCGCCAACGGCGCGATCGACGGCGCGGACGACGGATATTGGACGCTCGTCACCACCGGTGGAGAAGTGCTCAATGCGGTTGCACGGCCGGGCAGCGTCCGCGGCGAGACGGACGCGGTCGAGGTGACGCTCGAAAACTTCGAAGCCACGGTTTCGTCGGCCACCGTTGGCGCGGGTTCGGGCGTGGGTTGGGCCGTCGCCGGCCTGGCCATTTCGTCGTCGGACACACCGATGTTAGGCGCCGACGACCCGATCTACTCGTTCCACCTGGCCCAAGACGCCGTCGGAAACGTCTGCTACCAGCTTAGCGGCGCCGCCGAGTTCACGGTCAAGACCGGGCCGTTGCTTTCCGACCTGCCGGAGGTTATCCGATTGCGCATCCTGCGCGACGGCGGCGAATATGTCTTCTGCGCAAACGACGTCGAGATCTTTCGCGACAGCACCTACGGCGACATCGCAATGCCCCACTACTTTGTCGAGTGGGGGAGCGGGGCCGGCTCGATGTTGACCATCAACGCCCGAGACTTCGGCGTCGTTGTGCCGGAGCCGAATGCGTTCACCATGTTGGCCGCCGCCTGCCTGATTGGCATCTTGATGCCGAGAAGATCCAGAAACTCCGGAGTCATTTCTACACGAAGGAGCCAGCCATGAAACGGAATCCCCCGACGGGGTTTACTTTAGTGGAATTGCTCGTGGTCATCACGATTATCGGCATCTTGATCGCTTTGTTGCTGCCGGCCGTGCAGGCGGCGCGCGAGGCGGCCAGACGTATGCAATGCGCCAATAACCTCAAACAGGTCGGCTTGGCGCTCTTAAATTATGAAAGCACGTTCGCCATGTATCCGCCGGGCGGGCTGACCGGCCATTCGTGGTGGGTACGCATCCTGGCGTTCGTCGAGCAGAACAATACCTCTGACAAACTCGACCAATCCAGTTTCGACTCCGGCTGGTTGGGCGGTGGTGGCAACGCCACGAACATTGCCCAGTTGAAGGGCCAACGGTTCTCTTTCATGTATTGCCCATCGAGTACGCTGCCTCAACAGGTGCTCTCGAACGCAGACCAGAACTTCGCCAATGTTCAAAGCGCCACGTATGCCGGAATCTCCGGTTCTTACAGGAAGGTTGGCGCTTCCGATCCGACAGTCGTGGAGGGGTATTCATTCGGGGATACGAACACGGGGGTGACATCGACCAATGGCGTGCTGATCGTCAACCACGGCATCGCTATCGCGGAAATCACCGATGGAACATCGAATACTATTGTGGTCGGCGAGCAGTCGGACTGGCTGCAATTGGCTCCTCACTCGCCGATTGACTGGGGATGCTACGCCGGCGACTGCCGCGCGGACTTGTGGCACGGTTTTACCATGGGACCGGTCGGTGACGTTCGGCAGTTCAACCTTACATGTGTCTATCATCCCATCAACATGAAGACGTATGGCGCTATGGGTGTCGTTGGTGGCTCTCCTCCCAATACGCCCATCCAATCCGCCCACCCAGGCGGCGCCCACGTCCTATTGGCCGACGGTTCGGTCCAGTTGCTTTCGGAATCGCTCAATATCGAGATCCTGTACAATTTGGGGAGACGCAATGACGGTTTGGCGGTGGATGCATTCTGAGACTTCGCAACGATCGGCCGCACGTGGCATCGCTGCATTGCTTGCGGCGGCTATGACGGTACTCGCTTTCGGACTTTCCGGATGCGGCAATTCCGGGAAGAAAGTATGGCCGGTCGCCGGTAAGGTGACTTTCCAGGGGAAGCCGGTCTGCGCGGGCACTATTCGCTTCAGGGGTCCGACCGGAGTCGACATGACGTCCAACCTCCGGTCGGATGGAAGCTACGAAATTGTCATGGCGGAAGGTCGTGGTTTGCCTGAAGGAGACTATCAGGTTGCCATCATACCCCTAAACGCTCCTGCCGGCACCGCAATTCCAATGGGCCCAGGCGCCCCTCCCCCAAAGCCTGTATGCAACGACATTCCAGCGAAATACCACGATCCGGCCACGAGTGGACTAACGTTGACGATCCCGTCCGACGCCCGCCGGTTCGATTTTGACATGCAGCCGTGAACCTTCCCACCATTGCCAGCGTCGACCCTTTGTCGACGCGAAGAACCTTGGAGTTATCAATGCGCATTGCTTGTTTCCCACTTGGCACGTTGTTCCTTGCGCTGACGACGATTCACGCATCCGCAGCGCCGACCGACATCTGGCCCGCCGGTCTCGAACGAGTACGGCAGGAATCGCCGACGGCGATGCGAATTGCCGAGCGGACGAAGCCGGATGCTGACATCGTGCTGCTCGATAACAGCGAACTGCTCCGAAACGCTGCCGACTGGATTTCGGAGTATGCCGAAGGGGCGACCGGAAAAGTCTTGAAGATCGGCGGCGCGGAACGGCTCGGCCGAAAAGTGCCGCATATTGTCGCCGCCGTCGGCAATGACGCACCGTTGATCAAACGGT
>JAEWUR010000024.1 GCA_023397045.1 Planctomycetota bacterium | reverse complement strand
CACTACCGGTGCCGGAGCCGTGGCGATGATGTGTCTTTTGCTGCTGATGGGATCTTTTTTGAGCGCCCAGACGCCCGACGCCGACCTGAGTCGGGAGGTCGCCGGTCTGGTCCGGGAACTCGACGCCCCGCAATTGGCCCGGCGCGAGGCCGCTGAAACGGAACTCATTCAGCACGGTCCGGCCATTCTCGGATTGTTGCCGCCGACCAACGATCGGCAATCGGCCGAAGTGCGACAGCGGCTGGGGCGCATCCGCCAAAAACTCGAACAGGCCGCCGCCACGGCGTCGACCGAGGCGTCGACGATTACACTGAACGCCGAGGCCATGCCGCTGAGCGAAGTCCTTAAAGCCCTCGAACAACAATCGGGCAACGCGATCGTCGACGACCGCCAACAGTTCGGCCAACCGGTGACCGATCCGAAGTTGAGCGTTCATTTCGAGAAGACGCCGTTCTGGTCGGCGATGGATCAGGTGCTCGACCAGGCCGGATTGACCATTTACCCTTATGGAAAGTCGGACGCGATTCGTCTTGTGTCCAATGCGGGCCGAAAAGGATCGGCTCGCGTCGAACTCGCGACCTACAACGGCCCGTTCCGCTTCGAACCAGTCGCGGTAACGGCGCGCCGCGACTTGCAGGAGCCGTCCTCAGGCTCGCTGGTCGTGACGTTCGAGGCGGCTTGGGAACCGCGGCTTCGGGTCATCAGCTTGAACGAGCCGATGGACACGGTCGAGGCCGTCGGCGACGGCGGTCGGCCGTTGCCGGTTGCCGATCCGGCGGCCCAGCCGGAGATCTCGGTCGGCAGTGACGCAATGGCCGTCAAATTGGATGTGCGGCTGCAACTGCCGCCGCGCGACGTGCATCGGATCGAGCGTCTGAAGGGCGAATTGCTGGCGACGATTCCCGGCCGTGTCGAGACGTTTCGGTTCAAGGACCTGTCGAACGTCAGAAACGCGGCAAAGCGCATTGCGGGCGTCACGGTCACGCTGGAATCGGTCCAGAAGCAAGGAAACGCTTGGGAAGTGCGGCTGAACGTGCGTTTCGACGCGGCCGGCGACGCCTTGGCTTCGCACCGGCAGTGGATTTTCAAGAATCCGGCCTACCTGGAAACCGCCGACGGCAAAACCCTTCGCTACGAATCGTACGAGACCACCGCGCAAGGCAAGAATGAGTTGGGCATTGCGTATCGGTTCCAGACCGAGCAACCGTTGGACGCGATGACGTTCGTCTACGAAACGCCGGGGACGATTGCGACGCGGCCGATGCAGTATGAATTGAACGATATACAACTGCCGTAAAAAAACAAGAAATTCACCGCAGAGGACGCAGAGAAAGAGGAGAAAAACAGGAGCCACAGATGAACACAGATTCACACAGATAGGATGTCAAAAAGCTTTTTATCGAGATTTTCTGTTCGCAATAAAAAATCCGTGTCCATCCGTGTTCATCTGTGGTTTCTATCTTTTATCTTTCTCTGCGTCCTCCGCGTCCTCTGCGGTGCGCTTTTTTGTTTTTCTTTTTTTAAGCCGCCGATTTTTTCCCGTTGTAGAGATACGGGTTCATCGTCGGGTCGTTGTACATCTTGAACTGGCGATAGACCTTCAGCCGTTTTCGGCCGGCAAAGATGTCGCCGAGCAGTTCGACGAGCGAGTTGGACAGGTCGCGATGCTGCTCGCCGAGGATTTCAAGTCGGGCATGGACCTTCGCGAGGTGTTCGGCCGTCGCGTCGGTGCGCCGGGCTTGTTCGTGCATGTGAAACAGACGCAGCGAGAGGATCGAGAGCCGGTCGATCACGCTGCCGGGCGTTTCGGTATTCAGCCGGGCCCCCTGCCACGGCGAAACGCCGTCGGCCGCCAGTTGCTCGATCAGACAATCGTCGAGCCGTTCGATCAGATCGTTCCGACGCTGGTTCAGCTTGTCGATCGCTCGCTTGACCTCGGCCAGGTCGGCATCACTGACCTCGGTGCTTCGGGCAATATCTTCTTGGTGCCAGAGCCGGAAGTTTTGTTCGTGTTGCTGGCAGACGACCGCCAAAAACCCCTCGTATGGGTTGCTGATCTCGGCTTGGTGCCATTGGGCGACCGTGGTTTCGTGCAGATTGCCGATCTGTTGAACGTCGATATTCATGGAGATTCTCCCTCTCTAGAGGCGTTTGGAGCGGGCAGGATAGCGATTCCATCGTTTCGGAACAAGACGAAAACGGGTTCTACGGGGTTTCTTCGGTCGGGTGCCTTCGGCTGCTGTTGTGGACAAATCCCCCGGCAGGTATACTGTTTGGCTTGGATTTCTGACCCAACCTTACTTTGCCCAAGCCGATTATTCCCCCGAAGCTCCCATGCGTTTTACGCTGATCGATCGCATCGTCGAGTTGGAGCCGTGTGTTCGCATTACGGCGATCAAGACGTTGACGATGACCGAAGAATACTTGGCCGACCACTTTCCTCGCTTTCCGGTCATGCCTGGGGTGTTGATGCTCGAATCGCTCACCCAGGCCGGCGCCTGGTTGGTGCGGGTGAGCGAGGATTTCGCGCACAGCATGGTGGTTTTGAAGCAGGCCAACAATGTGAAGTTCACCCAGTTCGTCGAGCCGGGCCAGACGTTGACCGTGACGGCCGAGGTGCTGAAGTTCGACGAAGGCGATGTGAAGTTGAAGGCCTATGGCACGGTCGGCGGAAAGGTGATTCTCAACGCTCGACTGACGCTTTCCTGCTACAATTTGGCCGATCGAGATCCCGAGCAGGAGGCGACGGACATCGCGACCTGTCGGGATTTGCGCGAGCAACTGGCCACGCTCTACCAACCACACCTTGAAGTCACCGCGACGGCAAACGCCTGACGACGACGAATGTCGACGGGCGACCTTCGTTTCAGAAAAACCCCCAGCACCCCACACGACCCATGCGATTTGAAGGAAAGACAGCGATCGTTACGGGCGGCAGCCGCGGAATCGGACGAGCTTGCGTAGTTCGCCTGGCCACCGAGGGCGCTAAAGTCGCGTTGATTTACAACAGCAACCAGGCGGCCGCCGAGGCGCTGATGGCCGAGTTGGCCTCGACGCCGGGCGAAGTCCGAGCATTCCAGGCGGATGTCCGCGACCTGACGTTGGCCCATAAGATCGTCGATCAGTTGTTCGAGGAGTGGGGGAAGATCGACGTTCTAGTCAATTCGGCGGGTGTGGTTCACGACGGTCTGCTCGGCGCGATGACGCAGGACCAGTGGCGCGACGTGATCGACACGAACCTCGGCGGAACGTTCAACTATTGCCACGCGGTCACGCAGCCGATGATGATGATGCGGCGGGGCAGCATCGTGAATTTGTCGAGTACGGCCGCCGAGTTCGCCGCCCGAGGGCAGGTCAACTACGCCGCGAGCAAGGGCGGCATCAACGGATTGACCCGGTCGCTGGCCAAGGAACTCGCGCCGCGGAACGTTCGCGTCAACGCGGTGGCGCCCGGCATGATCGAGACGGACATGAGCCAAGTGGTCCGCGGCATCGCCGGCGATCAGATCAAGAAGATGATTCCGATGAAGCGCATCGGCCAACCGGAAGAGATCGCCTCGGTCACAGCCTTTTTGGCCAGCGACGACGCCGCGTATCTGACGGGTCAGGTGTTGCGAGTCGACGGCGGTTTGAGTCTCGGAGGTTATTAAAGAGAATTGGGAATGATGAATGATGATTGATGAATGATGAATTTTACCGCGTTCATCATTTCTCATTCATCATTCATCGTTCATGGTACGTTTCATAGTTTTTGGAGGTTGATTTTCATGCCAACGAAGGAAGAAGTATTTGAGAAGATTCAGACCGCCCTGGTCGACGCGTTGGGCGTCGACGAGGAAGACGTAACCCCCGAAGCCACGCTGGTGGGCGACCTGGGCGCCGAATCGATCGATTTCCTCGACATCGTGTTCCGCTTGGAGAAGTCGTTCGACATCAAGATTCCGCGAGGCGAGCTGTTCCCCGAGGACATTTTGACCGACGCCAAGTACGTCCAGGACGGGAAGGTGACCGAGACGGGTTTGGCCGAGCTGCGCAAGCGGATGCCGTTCGCGA
>JAEWUR010000768.1 GCA_023397045.1 Planctomycetota bacterium | reverse complement strand
GACTACCTCTCCTCGGGTTGGCCGGTGGCATATCTTATTGCCACGGTGATTTTTGGGATAGGAGCGTTGGTTGGAGCTTTCACGTACGTGGCCGAACCATCTCGGATTGCCGACGAAACGAACGTTTCGAATCCCCGATCCCTGGCCGCTAATCCTCGAAATGTCGTCGGCCGAGTCACCGGCACGGTCGACTGCCTGTGGGAAGAAGGTTCGAGGTTCAAGGTTCAAGGTTTAAGGCCGGGCCAATCGCTCGTTTCCCTAGGCGACCAGATTCGCCTTGCCTCCGGCTTGCTCGAAATCAGCTACGATACGGGGGCTCGAGTGATTTTGGAGGGGCCTGTGACTTATGAAGTCGATTCCGCCGATGGGGGTCGTCTCACGCTTGGAAAACTCACGGCGCGGGTGGAAACGGGGCGGGAAAAAGTGGCCAGTGGTCAGTGGCCAGTGGTCGGTGAAAGGCAGAGCGCGTCCGCCATTCATCATTCATCATTCACCATTCATCCTTCACCCTCACTATCCACTATCCACCACCCACTATTCACTATTTCCACTCCGACCGCCATCGTCACCGATCTTGGTACGGAGTTCGGCGTCGAGGTTGCGGCGGACGGCGTCACGAGGACGCAAGTATTTACGGGGAAAGTTGCCGTGGCCTCGATTGGCAAGACGTTGGAGGATCCTAGGTCGCCACAAATTGTTTTGGCCGGTCAATGTGCCTGTGTCGAACATAACAAGGTCGTCTTGTCCGACGCCGCACTGGACGATCGCGACAACCCACGATTCCGCCGGACACTGATTGCAACGAGAAAACAAGAGACCGACTCCTACGCGCAACTGGTGCTCTCGCTGGATCCGACAATGTATTATCGGATGGACCCTGAATCGGATCAACGAAATCGTCGGCTACTGGACTCGTCGCCCAGCGGGAGTCATGGCGAACTACTACTGGCAGATTCGACTCGTTCGCCGTACGGTCCGGGACGAGTGGGCCAGGCGATCTACCTGCGCGGGCCGATGACCAACGATCGCGCGCTTGTGCGGGATTACCCGGCTAGGGATACTGAGGCGATTTCGGTATCAGTTTGGATATGGGCCGATTTGCTGGATCAGTGGAGCACGGTCGTTCAGGAGAGACCATTGCCACTGGCTGCACCAAAGCAATATCTTGATCGCTTCTATCTTGGGGTGAATCCGGATCTCGCGCTGACAGCCACCGTGCTGCAGCGCGACGGCAAGGAAATCCGCGTTTCGGAAGATAAGGTTGAACTACCGCGAGGGCAGTGGCAACACGTGGCGATGGTTGCCGACGGCGCGACTCTTCATCTCTATCGCAACGGCGTCGAAGTGTCTTCGACCCCTTGCGAAGGAGTCAGCCATTACGGTTCGACGCAAATCCTGTCCATCGGGGGACTTTTGGGTGGCAGCGACGGGCAACTCCGTCGCGAGCATCCGGCCTGCTGGAACGGCCGGTTGGACGAAATCGCCGTGTTCGACCATGCGTTGAGTGCGGCGCAAGTGCGAGAATTGTTTCAGAGTGGAGCGGAGAAAACCGGGCAAAGAGGCAATTGACAACTGCGTCCTTGGCAAGAACTTAACCGGTTTGTTGCCGGCGGCCAAGAATCGGTTACACAACGTTTTATTCAATTCTTATGGAGGATCTCATGAGTGCTACAGCAAAAGTGATTCGACAGTTCGCAACGCTTGGTGCAGTCGCATTGGTTCTGCTCTATGCCGCAACACCGGCAATGGCAGACCTGTTGGCCTATGAACCGTTCATTGGCACGAATGAGGCCGATTTAGCAGGCCAATCCACGGGTGGAAGTGGTTTTTCCGGTTCTTGGGCGGGTACAGCCGGCATGACTCAAATCTACAACAACAACACTGGTGTAACGTACACCGACTCCTTGGGCTCGGCTCTCGTGCAATCGGGATACTGTCTTGGCGTCTATGGAGCCAAGACGGGCATGTCAGACCTTGTTCGCAACTTGACCACTCCGGTTCCAGACACGGGCACTTACTACATTAGTGGCGTGTTCCACAATGCGACTTTTGGCCCACACTACTGGGGAATTGGATTGCCGAATAGCGATGCAAACCTCGGTTTAGCAAAGGTTGGTGAATCAACTAGTGCGTGGCAATTTGAAAGCTGGAATGACTCGTCGGGGCCACGTAGCGATGCGGTAATGAACAGGGTCGCCACAGCCTTCCTCGTTGGTAAGATTGTCAAGAACGAGGACGGCAGCGGCGACGATACCCTCACTCTGTGGGTCAATCCGATCCTTGGCAATGAGTCTGCTTCGGGTGAAGGCTTTACGGAGGTGATCACCGGCACCGGCGACGACGTTTACCCCTCTATGAGCATCGTCTGCTGGACGGATCTCACTAGCGTAATGGGGTATGTCGCGGACGTTCGCTTGGGAACCACTTTCGCCGACGTGACGCCGTTCACTCCGGCCCCAGAGCCGTCCACGTTGACCCTCGTCGTGTTGGGCATGGTTAGCCGGTCATTCCCGCCAGATACCGATCGAGCGACTGCCGAATCAGATCGAGGGCTGTCAGCCCTTCGGCCAACGGCGGCGTGTGGCAAGCGATGTCGGCATACTCATACAGGGTGAAAGCGCAGTTGTCGCTGTTCGTGTTGTTGGCCAGTACTCGGCGCGTGGGATTCCATTGAAAGACGTTCAACCAACCGCGTCGGAATCCGTCGAAACGAACGTCCTTCTCGATGCCCGCGATCTGCGGGTGAATTGCGACGATCTCCAATCGATATTCGAGCCGTGGGTTGGCCTGAGTGGCTGGTGGTAGACATATTTTCGGTCCCAATTCGTAACCAAGGGACACGTCTTCCCCATTGATCGCCGTGATTCGCAACGTACCTCGGTCCGGCAAATGGAGCAGCGCAGGCAGGCGAACCGAGCCGGCTTGAGTCATTCGTCCGAGGAGCGTGGCATGACAGGCGTCGGCGTTGAAGTCGAACACGATCGGTTCGGGGGGATCGGCTTCTGACCAGCAAGATTGCACCACGATTTCGTTGGCATCCAACACGAACGTCCACCGTGGTGGTGCGGTTGTCGGGCTCTGTTCGGCGCGATATTCAAGCTTGTTGTCGACACGCACCATCTTCGTTGGCCGAGTCGATGCCGCGGGCGGCCTTAAGCCACACGGCCTGAACGTCTTTTTCCCGAGACTATCGACTGTGATGTTCTGAAACTGCGGCTGCTCGGCCGACAACTCGATGTCGAAGTAGTCGCTTGTCGCATGGACAATTCGT
>JAEWUR010000738.1 GCA_023397045.1 Planctomycetota bacterium | reverse complement strand
AAGTTGGCCAATGCGCGGCTTTCGTGGAACAGATGGCCAGCACAATGTAATCGACCGGCTCGCGAGATATTCTTTGAATGGATCGAACAACATACGGAATTGCAGTGAATGAAACACCGGGCATTTCCCTGATCGAAGTAGGAGAATAATCGCCCATATAGTAACGCGATTCGCATCAAGTTCCGGTTGAATGGCTCGAAAGTATTTGCGTTTGACAAGACAATGGCAATCAGGAGAGGAGAATCACCCTGTGGGAAAACACGCTATCCGAGTCTGCATCTTATCGATGCTACTGCTCAAGACAATCCTGTCCGCCGGGACGACAACTGCCGAGGAGCAACGCGAGGTGCTGCCCGGCCTTAGCACGTCGCGGGTTGTGCCAGGCTCGCCCTACGATCTGGCCGGCAGACGAATCGTCTTTACCAACTGGCATTACGTTCATCCGGGCATGGACGCCGATTGGCGGCTGCCCGACGGGAGCAACGCGAGGGTCGTCGGCTCGTTCGGCCCGTGGGATGCCCGGTTTCGACATGAAAATCACGCCTATGGCATTCAAATCAAGGCACAGCCGGCCCAGCGCATGGGTCCGCTGGTGAATCTCGAACGTCCGTGGGAAAGCAAGGGCGTGCGATTCAACGTCGTTATCCAGGACGAAGGGAAATATCGCGCGTGGGGATATGTGGACATCGGCAAAAAGGGTTCGCCTCCGCAAATGAAACCGGCCTACTATGAATCGAAGGACGGCATCCATTGGGAACGCCCCAATCTTGGCCAAGTCGAATTCGAAGGCAGTAAGGACAACAATCTCTACAATGGATACGACGAAGCTCATGTGTTCAAGGATCCGACGGCCCCGCCGGAAGAGCGTTACAAAGCCGTCATGCCCAGCGCGTTCAGCCGCAAGGATTTCGACGAGTACCGCAAAAAATATCCCGACGCGAACGCCTGGGAAACACGCGCCCTATGGCAGATACAGAACGACAAGGTATGGGGCATCCGCGGCGCCGTCTCGCCCGACGGGTTGCATTGGAAGCCGATCCCCGAGTTGCTCTCCGTCGAGTTCAGCGATACGCGGATTACCGCCTGTTTTGACCCGATGCTGCACAAATATGTGATGTATACGCGGTGGTGGTCGGTCGGTCCGCAAAGCGAGAAGCGACCCGTCGATCTGAGCATGTCCGCATGGTCCACAACGGGCCGTCGCAGTATCGGGCGATCGGAAACGAGCGATTTCCGACACTTCGGCGTCTCGCGGATGGTGTATGAGCCGACGGCCGACCTGGGCCCGTCCGACACCTTGTACACCAATTGCTTCACGACGATCCCCGGCGCGCCGGATCAGCGACTAATGTTCCCGGCCGTCTGGCATCAGGACGACGATACGACGACCATCATCATGCTATCGAGCACGGATGGGAGCGTATGGCAGCGCGTGCCGGGCCCTGCTGTGTTGGACACGGCTCCGTTTGGCCAATGGGCCGGCGGTTGTATTTTCGCCGAGCCGAACCTGCTGGAATTGCCCGATGGCAGTTTCGCACTCCCCTACGTCGCCTGGAATTTCCCTCACAAGTACTCGCGGGGCCAATGGGAATTCCATCCCGGCTACGCCGTTTGGCCCAAGGGCCGCCTCGTGGCGCTCGAAGCGCCCGAACGGGGTGAGTTCGCCATGGTGGCCATCATGCCGCCGGGCCGAAAGCTGCTGATCAACGCTTTGACCAAACGGTCGGGCGAGATTCGCATTCAGGTCGACGGCGTCGACGGGCGTTCGTTGGACGATTGCGACCCGATTATCGGGGATCAATATCGCAAGGAAGTCACCTGGAGGGGCAACGCCGATCTTGGTTTCAAGGAAGGCGAGCCCATCCGATTACGTTTTCGGATGGAAAAGGCGCAAATATTCGGTCTGGAATTTGAATAGGAGTTGATGGAACCATGCTTGCTGCTGTCTTGAAAGACGTTGATCGAATCGTATTGGAAGACGTGCCGAAGCCCGAACCCGGCCCGACCCAGGTGTTGGTAAAAATGAAGGCCTGCGGCATCTGCGCGACCGATCACAAGGCCGTGCGCGGCAAACGCCGCGTCGAGTTTCCCCGCATTCTTGGCCACGAGCCCGCCGGCGTGATCGAGGCCGTCGGATCGGTCGTGAAGAAATTCAAGCCGGGCGACGAGGTGATATGCTCGCCGCGCGGCTATTGCGGCGTCTGTTCCAAATGTCGCGTCGGGCTGCAACACCATTGCGAAGATACCTTTTCCACTGGCGGCGACGGCGGGGAGCGTTTTTTGCCGGGCGGTTTCGCCGAATATCTGCTGACCGAGCAGTTGAACATCTTTCCGAAGCCGGCGAACATCTCCTTTCCGGCGGCCGCGCTGACCGAACCACTGGCCGGCGCCTGGAAAGGCGTCATCCAATACTCGCAAATGCAAATCGGCGAGGACATCGTGGTGATCGGAACCGGCGGGATTGGCTTGTTGTGTCTGATGGTCGCCCACAAGGCTGGTGCGGGCACATTGATCGCGATCGATACGTCGCCCTATGCCTTGAACAACGCCAAGCGATTGGGGGCCACTCATGCGATCAATCCCGCCGAGTGCGACGTCCGCAAAGCCGTCTACGACATCCTGCCAAATGGTCCCGATCTGGTCGTCGAGGGCGCCGGACCGATTGAAGCCGTCGATCTGATGTTCTCATTATGCCGACGCGGCACGCGATGCAACTTGTTCGGCATCACAACGCATGAGAAGTTCGCGCTGGACGGGGGCTATACCCATTTTTTGGAGACCCGCATGGACGCATCGTTCAGCGTCACGCCGCACTCGATGGTCGAATCGATCCGCCTCCAGGAACGTGGGCTAATCGACACGTCCCAGATCATTTCGCACCGTTTTCGGCTTCAAGAAATCGAGAAGGCCATGGAAACGATGGATCGGCCGGATCGGAATAAGGTCGTGATTGTTCATGAGTGAGGGGAGTAGATGGAATGGGAGTCATGAATCGAGTCATTGTTGCGGAATCTGAATTGCTGACGTGCATCGCCCGGGTATTCATGCGGTTGGGCGTTCCCCAGGATCTCGCGGTACTGTCGGCCCGGTCGCTGGTCGATGCCTCGTTGCTGGGCGTCGAAACGCACGGAGTCGACGCGCTGCCGATGTACATCGGTCATCTGCGGTCGGGGGGACTCAAGGCCGAGGCGCGGCCCGTTCGCGTTTCAGGACGCAGGGCGGTCGAACAGTGGGATGCCCAACATGGTTTCGGCCTCGCAGCAGGAAGGATCATGATGGCCGAGGCGATACGTCGGGCGACAGCCGACGGCATCTATTTTGCCACGTGCCGGAATGCCAATCATCTGGGCGCGTGCGGCGTGTATGCCAAGATGGCCGCCGACGCCGGACTGATCGGCGTGGTTTCGCAACAAACGTTGGCGTCCTTGGCCCCTTGGGGAGGCTTGGACGTGCGGGTCGGCGCTTCGCCCTTCGCGATGGCTGCGCCGATCAAGGACGCATTTCCCTTCTACTTCGACGCCAGCATGGCCGCCCTGACCCGGTCGCAAATCAAACGCCATCGCCAAAACGGCGCGCTACTGCCCGAGGGCACGGCGATGGACGCCGAAGGGCAACCGACGCGCGATCCCGAAGAAGCATGGTCGGGCCAAATCATGCCGATCGGCGCGCACAAGGGCGTTGGTTTGGCAATGGTCTTCGAGATTCTCTCGTCGGTCCTGTCGGGCGGCAGGCCCTCGACCGACATCCCGAGCATCGTGGACCATCCCGATCAATCGGCGGACAGCGGCTTCTTCCTGATGGCAATCGATCCCACGGCAATGGGTCCCCTGGACGGCTTCACCGCGGCATTGAAAAGATATGTGGACCAGGTCGAGACGTCTTCGCCCCGCAACGCGGACGACCCGCCGCGGTATCCTGGGCGACGTGAAGGATCCGTCTGGCAAGATCGCACCGCCAATGGCGTTCCGATTTCGCCGGAGGTGTGGCTGCAAGCGAAGGCGATATTGGAGGCTCCGTAGAAACGCTTACATGCAGTCTTCGTGCATTGCGTTCATCACCGTCGGCTCGATGGCCTCGGCCCAGATTGCATAGCCGGTTGTCGTTAGATGGAGCCGATCGTCCCGGATGCCCGGGCCACACGTTCCGTCGGGAGCAAGGAACCTCGATCCGATGTCGAGGAAAGAGACGCTTTCTCCGTTATCGAACGCAGCAATGTGCGTGTTGACCTCGTCATTGAACAAACGCATGGGGTCATTGGAATCAACGCCGCGCGGAAGGATGGCCAACAGCAGAATCTTCGTTTGCGGCAGTTTGGTTCGAATCCGTTCGACAATCGCTTGGATGCCGTCGGCGACCTGTTGGGGAGTCATCTTGCCGGCGTTGTTGGTCCCGATCATGATCACAGCCAGCTTCGGCGAAATGCCGTCGAGGTTGCCATTGTCGAGACGCCAAAGAACGTGCTGCGTCTGATCGCCACCAATGCCAAGATTGAGAGCGTTGCGTTTCTCGTAATATTTGCTCCATATTTCCTTGCCGGGTCCTTCCCAGCCCCTGGTAATCGAGTCTCCGATGAACACGAGGTCCACCTTGCCCTGTTTGGCCCGTGAATTCATCGCCTCGTGACGTTGCCGCCAACTCTCGTCCTCCAGCCGAGCCTGCGGCATGGCGGCTGGATTGCCGCTGGAATCCTGCGCCTGGATTGGAATGCTCGCCGACGCGATGCCAAGGATCCAAAAAACGGTCAAACATAGCTTCTGAAAGTGATTCGCGGCATAACGATTTGGGTACATCGTGGCGTCTCTAGTCCTAGGCGGGCAAAATGAAGTTGAAATAACCTCTCACGATCCTGCAAATTGGATAATCCGCCGCCACGCCTTGGGAGGCGGCTCCAAGCGAGCGCAAAGCTCCCAGGATCACGCAAGTCGTTTTAGTTTCGTGGTGGAAACACTTCGAGAGAGAATCGATTTTGTGACGCCTCGGATGACACCGTAAATCTGAATCCCGACGCATGCGGGTCTCGGAACCGTGGATCGATCAAAGGGCGTTTCGAGAGCGTGTCCGCGTCCGTCGAAGGCATGGGAGGCGTGACGGATACCAAATACTCGCCTGCAACGGCTCCGTCATTTTTCCGCAATGTGCCCAGTTCGAACGTCCCGTCGGGTTGGATTTGCCCGCGCGCGGTGATGTGGATTGCGGCGTCGACCGGTTGGAATTCGACGAAACCGCCCGTCAAGGGCTTTCCGTCGGCGAAAATCACTTTTCCGCTGGCGGGATAGGTCTGCAACTCGCTCTCTCCGCATCCGGCGAGCGAAAGAAGACAGAATAAGAGGCAGCCTACTGCATTGATGAATCGAAGCATGACAATCTCATGGATGGAGACGTGGCTCGTTTGATTGTGGCACATTGGGCGCGCCCGCGATTTCACCAAAGGTCGCCGGCAATTGGATTTCCGTCATCGCGGACCGCCAGATGGCCCAGGATTACCGTATTGATGGAAACGGATAGGGATTGGACGGATCCGTCGCCGAATACAAACTGGCATACGCCCGGATGCCAACTCCCGAAGTTCATATTGACCGGTTCGCTTGGATCGCGCGCCAGGGCGAAATTGGGACCGGCAAACCTACCGAATCGGCCGAGGTTGTCCGGATTATAAACGCTCGTATCCATGTAGATGCCTTGGCCGAAACCTTCGGGCTGAACGTGTTTTTCGCCCACGACGATGACATAGCTTAGTCCATCCTTGAAACGGGAAATCGTGATGGGATATTTGACTTGGCCTACGAGCCGCTCATCGGGATCGGCGCCCGTACACATGCCGGGAATAATATGACTTGGCGATTCCATCTGACAGAATGCACCATTGCAGGTGTCGATGAAGTCCCATCGATAGGTGCCGTTAATTTGGCCTCCATCGCCGATGACCGCCGCATAGTCTCCCAGATGGCCGGGGGCTTTGATGCCACCGCGTATATCATCACCTGTGCCCGGGGTTGTGTTCACGGCAGCACTGATCTGAGGGGGGCTTCGGCGACTAGGACATAGAATCGTCGGTATCGGGGTTGTTCGCGCTATTTCCGGCTGGAGATAGTACGATCGATCGGGCAGCCAGACGTCGGTCAGCCCTTGCTGTTCCAAGAAAGGGAAAAGCTGGACAATCCAGGTGTTGTGCATGCACGAGGTGCGGCTCAGTGGAAAGCCTTCGTCATGGGCGGAGACGAAGTTGTGGATCGCCAAGCCGATTTGTTTGAGATTGTTGCCGCATTGCATCCGTCGTGCGGCCTCCCGCGCCGATTGCACCGCCGGCAACAGTAGCGCGATTAGAATGCCGATGATCGTGATGACCACAAGCAATTCGACCAACGTAAAACCCGTTTTTCGCTCTGTAGGCACCATGATTTCACCGCTTCCATTTTAACCGCGATCGGACAAGAAGTCCAAACAATCCCATCAACATTAAGATGGCCGTCGAGGGCTCCGGGGCCGGGACTGCCATAACCCTGACATAATCGATATCGAGATTGACGCCGGTGATGCTGCTGAGATCGCCGAGCAACAAATAATCGGGTACACCGCCGAAACCGGGACGCGTTCCGTAGAAAATGTCGTCGAGATAGAAATCGACATTGCCGTCGGGGCGATGGTGAAGTAGCAGCGAGTAGAAACGGCCTTGCGTCAGGTTCACGACGTCGTCGTCGAGCAGCGCGACGGCATCCTCATCCTCCGATGACCACCAATTTCCCCATCCGAGCGAGAACAACAAAGGATCGGAGGGATTTTCGAGCAGACTGACCGCGAAATCCCGCACTCCGCCGCCTTCACCAATACCGGTGACCAACTGAACCTGCCGGCACGGGCCGGCGCCGGTCGGCGGCCCCATGCTTATCACGTCATTGCTTGTATTCACGCGAAAACGCACGGCGACCGTCCAGGCGTCGGCATCGGAAAGATCGATCTTGGCACTTTTCAGATAGGCGTCGGTGGGTGGCGCTCCGTTGTGATCCGACGTGACTATCTTCGCAAGTCCGCTATCCACCGTGAAGGTGGTCGGCGTCGTACCGTTGGTGATCGTCGTCCACTTGGTGAAATCGAAACCAGGGCCGCCGTCGAATTCGTCCGCGAAAACAGGAGGCTCCTCGCTGATCGGCGCCGCCCGCTTCGAGCCGGCAATGGTCGATTGGATGCGATAATAGATATCGGCGGGCGCGTCGATATAGTAATGGTCGTCGGCGCCCGTATACATTTTTACAATGCCATATTCCCTCTCGGTGCTGCTTGGGGGTAGATGGATCGAATCGAGCAACTCGAAGGTGAAGTGCGCTTCGGCGCCTTCGAAGCGATGGTTGTACATGGTACGCTGGAAATCGGAAAGCCAAGCGTCGCCATGCGCCGTGCGCGCCTCCGTCGGGTCAATCCTGTAGGGCCGCGAGTTGGATTCGCCTATCCATAGCGATTTACCGTAGTCGAGCAAGACTTGGAGCATATCCACGCCGTCGGAGTTCTCGATCGGCCCCATGTTGTCGTACCAATGCCACGAGAGGATGTCGAAATCAACGCCGTGATTGATCATGTGGTCGACGAAGCCGGTGGACAGATTCGTGGCGTTCATACTAATCCGGGCATTGGGATCAGCCGCGCGGATGGCGTCGGACTGTCCTTTCAACAGCGCCGCCGCTGTTTCAATATAGGTGAGATTGTAATCGCCTAGCGAGCGCCCGCTGCCGTAATGGAGCGTCCATCCGTCGGGTTCGTTGAACATGTCCCACACCTTGACCTGCCCCTTCCACTTGTTGGCGACTTGGTAGGTGTAATTGTAGGTGGCGTCATAGACTTCTTGCATCGTCATGCGCGTATGCAAGGTGTCGAAGGGACGCAAATCATCCGGATTTAGGTTTGCATACACATTGATGCCCGCTGCGTTGAGTACGGGCATGATCCGATCGAACTCATCATTGGCGGGATCGCAAAATACATCGGTGCGGTACCAGCCAAACCCGGCGTTCTTGATCAATTGCACCTGTTGGCTCAGCGGAATCCCAAGGTCCTCGCCATAGGACCCGGAACCGATATGACCGTTGACGCCCCAAATAAATCCGTCTCGCCCCTGTGCGTTGATGGGTCCATGATTGCCCAAGAGCAATACGCCGAGGGCCACGATGAGGGATATCTCGGAGAAGACTCGCGACCGCCTTGCATCGTTGGCGAATTGATGGCAACGGCGCGATAGCCTGCCCACGGACGTTGAAGGCCAATCGGTATGGTCCGTTCGAGTGGACGGTATGATTTGCATGGTGATGTTTCCAACCGGGGGATTCCGCAAAAATGGGGCGGCACGGTGCGCCGCAGGCTGTGCCAGTGCTGGAGTTTGTCCCGCAAGTCGACACTGGCAGAGCCAGTGGCACACATTACGGTCGCATCCATGCGGCGTGGAGGCGGCGGAGCAGCGACCGGCCGCTCCGCCGCACACCCACGGGGATGTCAATCAGACGTTCATTTCCTCTTGCGCCAAGCGTAAGCCAGCAGGCCGATAAGTGCCGTGCTTAGCATCAGCATGGATGCAGGTTCGGGCACATCCGCCGTCCACAGATGGAGCGTGTTGGCGTCGGCCGTATAGGGGCTCGGCGCGCCCGACGAAGAAAAGATGAATCCGCCGGCGCCACGCGCGATGTCGCTGATCCGAACTTCGTCGATTAACCCGGCAAGGCTGTCTTCGCCGTTTTGAGTGAAACGGTTGCCGATGGTGAATTGGTGTTGAACGCCGGAAGAGATATCGCTGCTGAGCGTACCGGTCCCCAGAAGGTTGGCCGTGGTCACGTCGTCGCCTAGCCTGGTCCAATACAGGCTCGTATTGCCGCTCGTGCCTTCCGAGCCGGTATAGCTGGCCGCGACGTGATACCAATGATCGGCCGACCATGCATTTGCGCCGCTGGTGGGAATAGCCGCCTCGACGACTTGCACCGAAGGTTCGACCTCGATGAACTGAAGCATTCCGCCGCTGCCGATGCGGAACTGGAACGACTGACCTCCCGACCCTGACGCCGTCGGGCCCATTGCCATGATGCACTGGGATTCTAATGGATTGATGCCGCCCACTTTGATCAAGGCTTCGTAGGTGAAAGCCCCATTCGTGCCCTGCAACTGCGATTGCGTGATGGGCTGGCTGACGGCGCCGAGAATATTCCCCTCGCCGACAACCATATTCACCGACTTGCCGAATCCGCTGTAGGCCGTGGCGCCCAGCGTGACGCCGACCGCGTCCACATCGATGTCATTCGCGTCAACGTAGCCGAAATCCTCAAGGATCGTCGCCTGTGCTGGTGAGTACGCGATGAGCAACAACAATGCCACTCCCATGCCCGACAGCCACTTTGCAGTGTGCATCAACATAACACGCTCTCCTGTGAAAAAGTGATTGAAACAGAGATACGATCGGTAACCGCTCCTCATTTCGTCCGTATATGCTTGTCGATGGACTCTCCTTTCAGCGTATCGGGGACACTTTCGCGCACGGTCCCTTCCAATTCGACTCGAAGCCCCATCAAGGACGTTTCCGGCGGATCGACGTCGCCGGGCTCGTTGTTTCTGACGTCGAACTCCAAGACGTTTCTGCCCTCAATGAATCCGTTGTTGATGGTGAACCAGTGCATGATGTAAAACCCCCGATAGCCGTGCTTTGGCACCGGCACTTGATGTCCGTTGAGTCGAATCGCGTCAAGGTGATTGTCGGCGGCGAAGCTACATCGGAGGACGGCCGTTTCGGGCGAATAACCCTCGCCGATTTCAAAACTAGTCTGGAACGTATAAACGGCGTCGCTCGGGTGCTTCGTATCGTCGCCCGTCATGGAAATCCACTGCGATCGCCCCGGTTCGCTCGGCAGCCAGTTTTCGACCGGCGGCGATACCATCGCGGCGCGCGGCTGGAATCGGGGATTGTTGCTGATTCGGATGATTTGCCAGCGTGGATCGGGTTCGCCTTCTTTCAAGCCGACACCCGTTCCAAACGTTTCGAACGGCATCCGACGGGGCAATGCGCCGGCGATAGCGCCGTGGTCAGCCGTATCGGTCGCGAATTGGCCCGTCGAATGCAATTCCAATCGGGGGTCGCCAAAGACGATCCGATCCGTAGCGATGGTGTTGCCGGCATCGGTGACGACCAACGTCAAAAAACGATCGTTGTCGCCCATCGGAACATCGATGGAAAAATGGTCGAGACCATTGGTCGTGTTGACGTTCAGACGTCGAAATCGTTGTTGACCGTCGACAAACACCCAAACATCCGCCGAGTACCAGAAGGGCTCCTCCGTAGATCGCAACTCCGTGCTACCGACCATCGTCCGGAATCTTCGGATATTCCAGCCGGGGTTGACGCGGCGTATGGCCGCCAAATCAAAGGTGATTCCCTTGTTCGACGTCATGCCTAACACGGCATGGCCGGACGAGGCATAGTCGGTACCATCAATGGTCGTATTCATCGGCGGCGGAATTGGAACAGGAATTTCCCCTCCGGCCCAGATGTGACCAAAGACTCGGTCGTCACTGGTCTTGAAGTTGGAAAAAGTATTGCCACCGGAGTCGAGCTGTACGGGTCGGCGACTGTCATTCGGCACGAACACGCCATCGACAAGCGGCAGCTCTTTAACCCGGTGATACCGGCCGTCATCGCGAATCCGATCCCAATTGGGATCGCTCGACGGACGTTCGACGATGATCCTGCCCGTAGTGGGATCAATGCCGGCGTTTCGCTTGCCCGAGAAACCGTCGCCGCCAGCCACGACGTCGACCAGGTCGAACATCTTGATTTGCGGTTTAGGGATTTCCCGAACGAAGTTGGCCGACTCGGTGGCCAATGGCGTCATGGCGACTTCCGGATTGCCGCCATCGCCGGACACTTGTTTCTCGACGCGGGCCGACTCGTTTTTTCGCAAGATCCGAGCATCACCTAATTCGCGTCCACTGGCCGAAATACACTGCATGCGAACCGAGCCACGGTATACGCGCGTCATCGTTGCCCCCTTGTCGTCCACTTCGACGCCGAACTCGGTGCCTAGGTCGGTGACGACGGCGGTGGGAGTCTTGATAGTGAAAAGGGGAGAGGGGAGAGGGGAGAGGGGAGAGGGAGGGATTTTGGGATTTTGGGATTCACTGGCCACTGACCACCGACCACTGGCCACTTTCTTGTCCACCCTAGCGGTGATCTTTCCGGAAGAGAGGAACCCACCGGCATTTGAATCAACTTCATAGGTCGCCGGTCCCTGCAAGATGACCCTTGCTCCCGTGTCGTACCTGATCTCAACCAAACCGGCAACAAGTCGGTACTTCGATCCCAATACCACCTGGCGGGCAACATGCTCGGTTCCGGCCCATTCACAACCGACCATGCCGGTGATCCGGCCGACAGCGGCGGTTGCCGTGGGCGCCTTTTCGACAGGACGGCTGGTTGGGGATGGCGTTAAAGCGACATTCATCGGCGGTGATACCG
>JAEWUR010000659.1 GCA_023397045.1 Planctomycetota bacterium | reverse complement strand
CAGTTGGCTCGGCAAATACATCGATGAACTGGACGCGAAACTGCACGAGCCGCCGAAGCCGCCGGCCGAAAAAACGCCCGCCGATCTGATCCGAGAAACCGCAACGCTTTCGCTAGAAGCGGTCGGCAGGGCATCCGAGCAGGCCAACGACATGGCGAACGAGTCAGACTGACAGCGCCGCGGTTCGCCGAAACATCGCACGTAGGGTCCGCCTCGCGGACCATGAATAATCAACAGGCGTAGAGTGGGCCGAGCGTGGCGTAGGGTGGGCCGAGCGTAGCGAGTCCCACCATTTTTTGCGGCCCAACCTTATTCTGGCGCGACTGTCAACGGCGCCGCGGTTCGCCGAAGCCGATCGACGTAGAGAACCAGCATGGCGAGGAATCGGTTCCAAGGTTCGTTCGAGCCGAACATCGGGGCCAGCGGCGCGCTGAAATGGACGGCCACGCCCGCACTGATGACCACCGAGCCGAGCGCGGCGAGTTGCCAGGCCATGCCTTTCCAGACGCCGACTGCCAGCATGATAACTAGCACCGCTAGCATCGCAACATCGTAGGGCTGAATCCATTGACTCATGGGTTGAAGTATAGCGAGCCGGTCGGATTTGGCGAAGAGCAAAAGGTCATGGGAAAATGGCGGATGGCGGATGGAGAATGGCGGAAAACCAGCAGGCTGGATGGTCTTTCGAGGTTGGGCTTGGCGAAAACGGTGGTTTTCGGTACAAGCCGCTTTGTAAATCCGCCATCCGCCATTCTCCATTTTTCCCATGGCCGGTTTCAAAACGCATATCACGTTCAGCAGCCTTTGCGGCGTCGGGTACGGCAGCGCGGCGCTGCTGATGTACCAGGTGCCGTTGCCGACGTGCCTGTTGGCCGGCGGGCTGTGCAGCGTTTCCGGAATGCTGCCGGACATCGACAGCGATTCGGGCACGCCGTTGCGCGAAAGCGTGGCGTTCGGTGCGGCCGTCGCGCCGATGCTGTTGTTGGGCCGGTTTCAGCAGGTCGGCATGTCGCACGAATCGATCGTCCTGGCGGCGGCCGGCATCTATCTGTTGATCCGCTTTGGGCTGAGTTGGGCGCTGAAGCGATACACCGTGCATCGCGGCATGTTTCACAGCATCCCGGCGGCGCTGGTGTTCGGTGAGATCGCATTCCTCGCGGCCTCGGGCGACGACGCGATGCGGCTCTACAAGGCCGGGGCGATTGTGATCGGGTATCTCTCCCACTTGCTGTTGGACGAGATCTACAGCATCGAGTGGTCTCGCGGTCGGCTGCGGCTGAAAAGCTCGTTCGGCACGGCGTTAAAACTGTTCGGGCGCAGCAGTTGGTCGAATCTGACGACCTACGCAAAGCTGCTTCTCTTGACCGCGGTCATTCTCGTCGAACCGCGCAGCCCTCAGAACGTCGCACGCCCCGACGCCTCGCCGACGATTCAGCAAAAGGTCACGCAGTTGATCGATCAGGTGTGGCGTCGGTAGTGACGACTTACCAGCTATCGACGATCAACGTGACGGGGCCGTCGTTGATTAGCTCGACTTCCATGTGCTGGCGGAAGCGGCCGGTGGCGACGGGGATTTTTTCTTGTAGCACGGTGTCGACGAACACTTGATAGAGCTTCTCGGCAAGCTCAGGCGGGGCGGCGTTCAAGAAATCGGGGCGTCGGCCACGCCGGCAATCGCCCAGCAGCGTGAATTGACTGACGACCAACATCGCGCCGCCGACGTCGGATAGCGACAGGTTCATTTTTTCCTGACTGTCCTCGAAAATCCGCAGCCCGGCGATTTTTTGGGCGAGCTTTTTGGCGTCCGCTTCGGTGTCGCCGTTGGCGATGCCAAGCAGGACCAGCATCCCGCGTTCGATCCGGCCGCAGACTTCGCCGGACACGCGGACTTCGGCCGACTGGACGCGTTGGATGCAGGCTCGCATGGGTGGGATTTGGGGGCTGGGCAATCACACACAAAAAACATGGTCGATTTTTCAAAGCACGACGAAAAATTAGAATAGGAGAATTCAAGTTGTTCGGCAATACGTTGTTAAGGACGGGATGTCGTTAAGGACGGGAGGATCTGTCGAGTTTCGCCCTCACCCTAGCCCTCTCCCGGCGGGAGAGGGGACCTGCGGAATCCCCAAATCCCTCGTCCCGCCCCTTTGGCAAGTCGGGGGCGTTTGCGTAGAATATGTTGCATCATGACGACGACAAAACCCTTGATTGCGGTGACTTTGGGCGATCCGGCCGGGGTGGGGCCGGAGATTATTGTTGGCGCTTGGAGCGAAACGGTCATCCACGAATGGTGCCGGCCGGTCGTGATTGGGCATCCGGAAATCGTGCGGCGGGCCGTCGATCTGTGGCAGACGCATCTGAAAGTGGTCGAGGTCGCGTCGCCCGAGGAAGCGAAGCCTACGCCCGACGTGATTCCCTGTATCGCGTGCGGATCGAACGATGCGCTGGCGGTTAAGCCTGGCACACTCGACGCCCGGGCGGGTCAGGCGGCCTACGACGCGGTGATGGCGTCCATTCGGCTTGCGCTGGCCGAGAAGGTCGACGCCATCGTTACCGCGCCGCTGCAAAAGGAAGCTCTGCATCGGGCCGGGCACGACTATCCGGGCCACACCGAATTGTTAGCCCACGCGTGCGGGGTCGACGACTATGCGATGATGCTCTATCTCGGACCGAGCAACGACGTGCTTTCGCCGGCGGGATTGGCCGTGGTCCACGTGACGCTGCACACGGCGTTGCGAAACGTTTTTGGCCAGTTGACGGAAGACGCCGTCTTGGCGAAGTCGCGGTTGGCGCACAACTTCATGTTGCGATTGATGCCGGCCCGAGCGCAAGCGGCGGTTGCGCACCATCGGCATGCCCGACCGTTGATGGAAAACGTGTGGGAGAACGTGCCTGCGTCGTCCGATCCACGGCCTCGGATCGGCGTCTGTTCGCTCAATCCGCACGGCGGCGAGGGCGGGTTGTTCGGCGACGAAGAGACTGCGATCATTCGTCCCGCGGTCGAGCGAGGATTGGCCGAAGGATTGCGGCTCGAAGGCCCCCTGCCCACCGATACGCTGATGGTCCGGGCGCGCGACGGGAACTATGACGCGATCGTGGCCATGTATCACGATCAGGGGCACATCGCCCTCAAGCTGCTGGGAATGCACCGGGCGGTCAACGTCACGCTCGGGCTGCCGATCATCCGCACGAGCGTCGCCCACGGAACGGCGTTTGACATTGCGTGGCAGCGTCAGGCCGAGACCGGCAGCATGATCGAAGCGATTCGCGTGGCAAGCCGATTGGCGATTGGAAGGAAGAAGGAAGGATGAAGAAGGAATGATGAATGCAGAAGGATGAATGATGAATGGCGAGTGCCGGCTTCGATTCATCATTCATCATTCTGCAATTCGCATTCCCCCTGCCCCGCTCCCCTGCCCTGCTCTTCTGGCGAATGCCCTCACCCTAACCCTCTCCCAAAGGGAGAGGGGACTTTTTGCGTCAGCCTTCTCCCAAAGGGAGCGGGGACTTGTCGGTGCCAGCGCGGCGGAGTTTGTTGCGCGCGCGGGTGAGAATCGGACCGATACTGTTTTCGGGCATGCCGATGGCCGAGCCGATCTCTTGATAGCTGCGGCCTTCGAGATGGTACATGCGAACCACTTCGGCCTCGGCGCCGCGCAGGCTGCCGAGCAGACGCTCGACCTCGTCGCGATTGCTCAGTCGTTGTTCGACCGAGGCGCGAGGGTCGGCCACGTCGCCGGAGATGGACGGAGCGCCGCTGCCGCCAAGCCGGGAAGCCGACATGCGAGCGAGCAACTCCTTCACAACGATCCGACGCGCGACGACGGTCAGGTAGGTGGCCAGGCTGCTGTTGCCGCGAAACTTGCGGAGCAACGCGAAATCGTTTCGGACGATGGCCAGAAAGACCTCGGCACAAAGGTCGTCCATGTCGGCCGACGAAAGACGTACGCTTCGCGCACGCGATGTGTGGTTGACCACGTGAACGACCAAGCCCATGAATCGGTCGACGAAATCCTCCCACGCCCTGGGCTTTCGCTGTAGGCAACGTTCGAGCAGATTCCGGTCGATCTCGGAGAGTGCCACGCTTCGGCTCTCGCGTGAGGGAAAATGGGATAAAAAACGAAACTAGGCGATAAGCCTGCCCTCCCTACGATTGTAAGTCCGATCGGCCGGTGAAGCAAGCCTGCCATCGGCGGATCTAGGGTAAACGACCGGCGCACGCGATTATTGCATTGATCCGCCAAATGACCTATCGACGACCGAGGACGCACTCGCATAACGCTAGAGCCGATAACACGTTTCGTCGCGCGGTAGCACGGTTGGCGATTTGGTTCTCCATACTGCGGCAAAGGGGACAGTCCCATTTTTGTTGACACAAAAATCGGGACAGTCCCCCATCGTCCCCCTGCCCTGTCCCGTCGGGCGCAATTGCCGATTGTGCCCGCCGTTATTCCCGGGAACCGACGTCCCAATAGGCGCTGTCGAGCCAGGTGCGCCAGCACTCATATTTGGGATTGTCGAGCCGCAGCATCAGCAAGGGGTTTCGCTTGGGTCGGATGGGCGTCGAGATGAGTTTCATTCGGGCTTCGTGCGGCGTGCGGCCGCCTTTTTTAACGTTGCACGCAAGACACGCGCAGACCACGTTCTCCCACGTCGTTGCGCCGTTGCGACTGCGCGGAACGATGTGGTCGATGCTTAGTTGGGCCGTCGGAAAATGCTTGCCGCAGTACTGGCAAATATGGCCGTCGCGCGCCAGCACGTTGCGGCGATTCAGGTGGAGTTTTTGCTTGGGCAATCGGTCGAATCGGAGCAATCGGACAACGCGAGGCACTTGAATCTCGAAGTTGACCGATCGGATCCAATCGTCGTGAAGGCCTTTTTCGCCGGCGCACAATTCGCTCCGCTCGCGCCACGACTCGAAACAGTATGAGCCGAACTTGCCGTCTTCGAGGTGGATCACTTCGGCCAGTTCGCGACACAGCAGACCGAACGCGCGCCGCACGTTGACGACATGCACCGCCATGTAGAGGCGATTGAGCACGAGGACGCTGGACGAGAGGGCGTTGCTGACGGGCGGCGCGGGGCTCGGGCGATTGACGGGAATCCCCTTGCGCGGGCTCTTCGCCCGTGGAATAGGCGGATCGGCAGTCTGAACTGCATGCACGTGCAAAACCCCCATCCAAACCCAGGCGACCGCGTCATTACATGCCGGGCTGGTGTTGTTTGCGCCGCTTCCTTGACTCTATGGATTGTAACGGATTCTCGGCGTCAATGCCAGAGGAACAATCGGAGAGGCCGAATTTGGCCGGAAATTCGACAAAAACCGAGTGCTAGCGGGGGGGGTTCAGCATGATGGCACGTGTGGAGTGAAGCGAGGAAGAGGAGGAATGTTTTTCTGCCGATTTTTCTTCTTCTCGCTATCGCACCGTTCAAAATTTTTCTCGATCGATTGCCCCTATGTAAAAATTCTTGAAGGTTCACTTGTCAGAGGTGGGCCGCGCGCATTAGGATAAGAAGAGTCCGTTGGGGAGTTACCATCTTTGACACGTCGGCAATCGCCGACTTCAAAACGGGAGCGGGGATATGATCCGATATACGTGCGATTGGTGCAAGCGGGAACTCGATCCGCAAAACGATCTCCGTTACGTCGTCAAAATTGAAGTCTATGCCGCCTTCGATCCGGCGGCGACCGACAGCGACGAGGACGACCGCGACCATCTTGAAGAGATTCAAGATATTTTGGAACGGATGGATGATTCGGCCAACGATCAGATCGGCGAAGACGTGTATCAGCAGTTGCGGTACGATCTGTGTCCGGAATGCCGAAAGAAGTTCGTCAAGAATCCCTTGGGACGCAAAGCGGCTCCGAAGGCCTTCAAGTTCAGCACGAACTGACCATCGTTTGCCTTGCGACCACGCGTCGCGGCACGGTGTTGTCGAGCGTCGCACACGGAAGCGCGACCGCCGGTTGTGGCGTTGTCTCTCCTATTGAAGTTCTTCTGCCTCGCGGTCTTTCATGCGACGCCGTTCTACCTCGAAACTTCGCACGCCGCGCACTCTGGGCCAAGCCGCCCTGCTGCTCGTTGTGCTGCTTGGGCTGGCCGTCGCTCGCCAATGGCAACAGGAGACTTCCGAGCAATCGATCGCCCCTCCAGCGACGGAAACAAACTCCGGAACAAGATCCGAGGGAACGGCTCGGGTTGAACGGGTCGTCGACGGCGACACGCTGGTATTGGTCGGCTTGAAAGAACACGTCCGACTGATCGGAGCGAATACGCCGGAGACGGTCAAGCCGAACTGGCCGGTCGAGCCCTGGGGATCCGAGGCGTCCGCATTCACAAAAGATTTTCTGGCCGGCGGCGAAGTGCGCTTGGAGTTCGACGGCCCACGGCGCGACAAGTATGGGCGAATGCTGGCGTTCGTCTGGGTTGGCGATCGGATGCTGAACGAGGAGCTGATCCGGGCGGGCCTTGCGAAAGCGGAGTTGAAGTACTCCTATTCGGCGGCGATGAAGGACCGATTTCGCCAGGCCGAGGCCGAGGCCAAAACAGCACGCCGGGGCATCTGGTCCGAGTGAATTGGCAAGTGTCGTGCAGCAGAATTTCGAGAACATCATCGGGGACGGTATTGCGTGCCACTGGCTCGGCCAGTGCCGAACTGCGAGCAAATTCGGGCACTGGCCGAGCCAGTGGCACACACAGGGTGATGCCACAGT
>JAEWUR010000589.1 GCA_023397045.1 Planctomycetota bacterium | reverse complement strand
CTGGACGGGATTGAGAATGTCGAAACCGGCCTCGACCAGATCCGGGATCAACTCGGACACGGCCCCGCACGTGTGGATGAACGTCTTCCACGAACTCTTCTCGTGAATCAAGCGGTTCAACCGCATGTGGTACGGCTTGAACAACTCGCGATACGCCTTGATCGAAATGAAAAGCCCCTGTTGCGTTCCGAAATCGGTCCCGGTCGTGTAAACCACCTGAACGCGATCGCCCAGCAGGTCGATCAACGTTTCAAGGTTCTTCTCGGCAATCGCGGCCTGCTTCTCAAACACGGCATGCACATAGTCCTTGTGGACCGCGGTGGCCATGTACCACTCGGCCACGTCGCGGATTCCCTTCGGATGCTTCATCCAAGGCGCCGGCACCAAGGCGATGTCGCCGAACGCCACGCCCGGCGCGATCACGGCGATTCCCCGCTGTTTTCCGTTGTCGATCGCCTCGATCTGCCGCCGATACCAATTCAGATCGTCCTCGTTGAGCACGCCGAACTCTTCGAGATTGTCGGCCGGATCGAGCCGATCCTCGTCGATCGGAGGCTGCCGGACAATCGCGTCAAAGAAATAGCCCTCGCGCGGCATCCGCCCGCTCGGCGGCGCGGTCCGATCGCCTTCGGGAAAGATCAGCCAATCACCGCGCTCGTCCTTTTCGACCTGGAAGCCGCCGGGCACCTGCACCTCGACGCCATTGTAGAACGTGAAGGGTTTCCAATCGCAATTCTCGAAACCGAACATCGATTTCCGCGTTGGCAAGCCCACGACGTCGATGCCCAGCTTGTCGATCAACTCGTCGTCGATCTCGCCAAGCATCTGATACGGATCGACCACCTTGACGCGATAGTTCGGGTCGCCGATGACGGCCTGCCGCAGTCGAGTGACCGCCCAAACGTGCATCCCAGTCACCGGCGTCGCGCCGAAATCGACCGGCACCCGGTCGGGCTCAACATGATTCAAGGCCGAAACCAAGCGTTGTCGCGAGTCCATCTGCGTCACTCCTTATTGAATTCATGCCGGTATTGACCCGGCGATATGCCTTGTCGTCGTTTGAAAATGCGGCTGAGCGTTTCAACGTGAACGAATCCGACCAACGGCGCAATCTGCTCGACCGTCAGCCGGGTCGTCGTCAACAGTTCCGCCGCCCGATTGATCCGGACGCGCATGATCTCGTCGGTCAGCGAATGGCCCAGCACCTTCTCGAACCATCGCTCCAACGTGCTGCGCGACACCTTCATGCTCTGAACCACCGCATCGGCGTCGATCCCTTCGCAGGCGTGCGCCCGAACAAATCGCACGGCGTCGGCCACGTCCGAGTGGGCGATCACCAGCACGTCGGTCGAACGGCGCGTCACCACCCGCAACGGATCGACCATCACGTGCGGTCGCGTCACTCCACGGCCGCCAAGCAGCTTTTGCAGCAGCCGGGCAGCCTCATATCCAATGGCCATCGCGTTCGGCTCGATGCTCGACAGCGGCGGGTTGCTCAATTCGCATTGCACGTCGTCGTTGTCGACGCCCAGCACCGCCACCTCGTCGGGCACGGCAATGCCGGCCTCGGCACAGGTCGTCAGCACCTGATGGCCTCGCATGTCATTGCACGCAAACACGCCGACCGGCTTCGGCAGCTTCTTCAACCACGCGCTTAACTTGTTCGACTGCGACATCGCATGGGCTTCGATCGCCGCCAATCCCCCTCGGCCGGTCATTCGCGGATAATGAAACGCCTGAGCCGAATAGCCCATCTCGGCCAGCCGGGCGATAAATCGCGACTCGCGTAATCGCGAGAACAACACGTCCTCGAATCCGCAATAGGCGAAGTTCTGGAACCCCCGCTCCACGAAGTGCGCGATCGCCATCTCGACCAACGCATCCTGGTTGAGCGACACGCGCGGAATCCCCCGGATTGCGTCCTCGTGAAACAGATCGACGACCGGAACCTTCAGCCGACGAATCTCGCGAACCATCTCGGCGCCGGCGAGTCGAGCGATGATGCCGTCAGGCCGCCACGGCTTCAACTGCAACGGCGTCTCGTCGCCAAGCGAACGTTCCTGATGCAAAAAAGCCCAATTCCCGTGCTCCCGGCTAAATGACGCGATCCCGCGCAACAACTGACGTCCATACGCGCGGGACGATTCGATTAGCAGGGCTACGCGAAAATGCTTTGACATATGAAAGGTCCCCTGTCCCTCGACCAACCTTCGGTCGGTGCCCGGAGGGTTAGGGTGAGGGCGCAGTGCCAATGATCGTAACCCCGACACCAATCCGCCGACCCGCCGCCACATCGGGACAGCCTTCCGCCATTCTAATAATACCGCACGGGCGGTGTCGATGACATTCCACGTCATTTTCCATGACGCTTAACGTCATACCCTTCGATCTGGCACAGCCCGCTGACAATCCGTTTAGCAGCCGCCGACACCCCGCCGGTGGGTTGACACGTCGCAGCCCCCCGGATAGAAAGAACGGTTTCCGCCGCCGGCCCAATCGCGCCGCAACGGATTTCTCCAGGAAAACTCGATCGTGACGAAGTCAAAATCCAAGCCGGCCGATGCCGCCGCGAAAAAAATCGCGCAGATCGACCACGAGTTGGTGCGCCTGCTGCAAGATCGGGCAAAACTCGCGATCGAGGCGGCAGAGCAG
>JAEWUR010000583.1 GCA_023397045.1 Planctomycetota bacterium | reverse complement strand
TGGTTCTTCGCTCCCATTTCCCAGCGTTGTCATCGACGGCCGGCCGTGGAGCCGGCGCGGATTCAGCCGGCAGTTGGCCTGCGAGGACTGCGGCATCGAATATCCGATCCCCGAGCCGCGATTGTTCAGCTTCAACAGTCCGTTGGGCGCCTGTCCGCAGTGCGAAGGTTTCGGCAACGTGATCGACATCGACATGGACCTCGTGGTGCCCGATCCGTCGAAGTCGTTGCGTGAGGGGGCCATCGCGCCGTGGAACACGCCGGCGTATGCCCACGAGTTGAAAGAACTGATCGCGCTGGCCCACGATTACGACCTCCCGCTCGACGTGCCGTTCCACGAGCTGTCGGAGCCGCATCGCAACTTGATTGTCCACGGCGTTCCCGAACGGGAGTTTGGCGGGCTCGAAGGTTTTTTCGCCTGGCTCGAACGGCGCAAGTACAAAATGCACATCCGCGTGTTCTTGAGCCGGTGGCGCAGTTTTCGGCCGTGCCCGGCATGCGGCGGCACCCGACTCCGGCCCGAGGCGCTGGCTTCGCAGATCGGCGGCAAGAACATCGGCGAAATCTGCGCGATGAAGGTCCGCGACGCTTCGGTCTTCTTCCGCGAATTGAAGCTCACCGACTGGCAACGGCAGATCGGCCGCATGATGTTGGAGCAGGTCCAAGCGAGAATTTCCTATCTCGAACTGGTGGGCCTGGGCTATCTGACGCTCGATCGCACATTGCGGACCCTCAGCGGCGGCGAGGCCCGACGCGTGGCGCTCGCCTCGGCGCTCGGATCGAGCCTGGTCAACATGCTCTACGTGCTCGACGAGCCGTCGATCGGCCTACATCCGCGCGACATCTCGCAACTGCTCGACGCCATCAAACAACTTCGCAACCGCGGCAACACGGTCGTCGTCGTCGAGCATGAAGAGGCCATCATCCGCGCGGCCGATCGCGCGATCGAGATCGGGCCCGGAGCCGGCGAACGCGGCGGAAAGGTCATGTTCCAGGGCACGCCCGCCGAAATGGAACAATCAACCGACAGCCTGACCGGCGACTATCTGGCCGGACGGCGCGGCTTCGGCAGCAACGGCCGGCGACGCGAACCGAACCGCGGTTGGATCCGCCTGGCTGGCGCCAAAGGCAACAACCTGCAAAACGTCACCGTCGAGTTTCCGCTGGGCGTGCTTTGCCTCGTCACCGGCGTCAGCGGCTCGGGCAAGAGCACGCTCGTCCAAGACACGCTCTACCCGGCGCTCTGCCGCCGGCTGCGCAAAGACGCCTCGAAGCCGCATCCCTACGACGACGTCTTCGGCGATGGGCAGCTCGACGACGTGATCATGGTCGACCAGAGCCCGATCGGCCGGTCGCCGCGGTCGAATCCGGTGACCTACCTAAAGGCGTTCGATGAGATCCGCGCCGTCTATGCCGATACGATCGAAGCCCGAACGCGAGGCTACAACGCCGGCCATTTCAGCTTCAACGTCGACGGCGGCCGATGCAGCGCGTGCCAAGGCGACGGCTACACGCAGATCGACATGCAGTTCCTCGCCGACGTCTACATGCGATGCCCCCAGTGCAACGGCACGCGATACCGCGAAGAGATTCTCGACGTCACCTACCGCGGCCGGAACATCTCGGAAGTGCTCGACATGACCGTGCGCGAGGCGTTCACGTTCTTCCGAGGCCAACCGAAAGTCCAGGCCCGACTGAAACGCCTGATCGACGTCGGCCTCGATTACGTCCGGCTGGGCCAGCCCGCCAACACGCTCTCCGGCGGCGAGGCGCAGCGATTGAAGCTGGCCGGCTACATGAGTTCGGCCAAGCGCGGCCGATGCCTGTTCATCCTCGACGAGCCGACCACCGGCCTGCACTTTTCCGACGTCGTGCAACTGCTGGACTGTTTCGACGCCCTGTTGGCCGTCGGCCATTCGCTGCTGGTGGTCGAGCACAACCTGCAAATCATGAAAGCCGCCGACTACATCGTCGACCTCGGCCCCGGCGCCGCCGACGAGGGCGGTCGCGTCGTGGCCAAAGGCACGCCGGAAATGGTCGCCCGGGCCTCCGGTTCCATAACCGCCGGCTTTCTGGCGCAAGTACTGAAAGAAATGTGAAGACCGGGTTGATTGCATGACGGAATCGCCAATAATATTGGGCAGGGCGACCGCCTAACGCGATTTGCCGAAAAATGGGACAAAGCCATGTTGAAACGCATACGGATCCAAGGTTATAAATCGCTCGTCGACGTGGAGGTGTGGCCAAAGCCTCTTACCGTCATTTTCGGTCCGAACGCTGCGGGAAAGAGCAATTTTCTTGATGCAATTCAATTGCTTTCCCGTGTGGCGACAAGCAAGACTCTCAGAGAGGCGTTTGAACCTCCCTATCGCGGAAAACCGCTGGAGTCGTTTTGTCTTTGCGACAGTGCCGGCCTTAATGATCTGCTAAAAAAACAGAATGCAACCTTTTCAATTGAAGCAGATATCGCATTGTCCGACGATGTCACCGACTCCGTCAATCGACAAATTCTGGAAATGCGGAAAGGCATTCAAGGAGAAGGCAACAACGACGACCAAGACAAGAAAATCAAACAATCTGCAATTGTCCGCGAGAGGAATTTGCGCTACCGAGTGGAAATTGAGATCCTTCCAAAATCCGGCATTCTTCGTGTATCAGACGAGTCTTTGTCGGCCCTGACGAGCCGGGGGAAGGTGGTGAAGTCTCGTGAGTCGTTTTTTAGCAAAGCGGATGACGGCAAGTTTCATGTTCGAATGGAAGGGCAGAGCCGTCCGACCTATTATGAACGATATCTTGATCACACCATACTTTCCCAGGCGTTTTACGCGCCACACTACCCCCACATCGTCGCCGCG
>JAEWUR010000568.1 GCA_023397045.1 Planctomycetota bacterium | reverse complement strand
CGTCAGACCTCGGGTCTCGCGTACTTTTCGATTCATGATTGGCTGCTCCTCAACAGGGGTCCCGACCGGGTAAACCCCGTATTATCCCGCAATTTTCTGGGAATGCAACAACCCAGCCCAATTTCCCTCGCCCGAGCCGTTTTTCTCGGGTTTTAGGCCACCATTCTGGACTCTCGACCCTCGACTCTCGGATGTATGCTGATACTTCCGTTGTCAGTGCTACAAAATAGCTTCATCATCCCCCCTAGATTGACAGTCCTGCAGCGATTGGGCAAAATGGCGGTGCTTTTCCACACCTTTTTCGCTGGGGGGAGAATTATCCAATGCGCCGAGATTTCCGGTCTGCGAAGAGTTGCATTCGTTGTGGGCAAGAAATGGTCCAATCGGGAACCGCAGTCGGCAGGGCCATGATCCGCGGCCGCCGGTTGGCCTGCGAGGCTTTGGAAGAACGGCACCTGCTCTCGGTCTTCACCGTGACCGAAATCGGCGATAGTCATCTCGAAACAGGGGCGATGTTTGCCAATCCCGTTCCCGGCGAAATCGACACCTACGCGTTGCCATCGTTGCGTGCTGCGGTCGAGGCTGCCAACCAACACTCGGGCGACGACACGATCCAGTTTGACCCGAGCCTGGCCGGCGAGACGATTGTTTTGGAAGACGGAGAACTGTTGCTTTTCGACGCGACGGCGAAGACAACGATCGAGGGCCTTGGCGCGGACCAATTGGCCGTCAGTGGCGACAACACGTCGCGAATTTTTTTCGTTAGCGGAGGTGAGACCACGATTTCGGGATTGACGATTCGCGACGGATACAGTTCCGATTTCAGCGGCGGCGCGATTTTCAACGGTTCTGCGTCATTTTCGCTCATCGATTGTGTTGTCTCGAACAACAAAACCGACTATTGGGGAGGCGCAATTTGCAACCGCGGCACGTTGAGCGCATCGGGCACGGTCTTTTTGGAAAATTCAGGTCCCTGGGGTGGCGCGATCTTCAATGACGCAACGACGATTGTCTCCCAATGTCGCTTTTCGGGAAACTCGGCCGAATACTACGGAGGTGCCATCCACGATCGGGGCAGTCTGACCATCACCGGCACGACCTTCGAAAATAACTCGGCCGGTAACCAGGGCGGCGGCGTCTACAACAGCGGCGGGCCCATGACGATTTCCGACAGCGTTTTTTCGCTGAACTCCGCAGTCTATGACGGTGGCGGAATTCTCCAAGGCAGTGAAGGGACTGGCTCGGTGGCAGGCTGCGAATTCTTAGAAAACATCGCATATTATGGTGGCGGTATCCAGAACTATGGTGCGATCGATATCTCGGGTTGTAACTTTGCCGAGAACGCCGCCGACTACTCCGGTGGCGGCCTGGGAAATTTCGGCACGCTCGACCTGGCGGACAGCACTTTTTCCGGCAACACTGCCGATTACGGCGGCGGTTTGTATGACGCGGGCAGACAGGCCAACGCAACGGGCTGTACCTTTACGGGAAACGCGGCGACCCGTTACGGCGGCGGCATCTCGAACGGTGGCGCACTCGCATTGTCGAACAGCACGTTGTCCGAGAACACTTCCAACCAGGGCGGCGCCATCTACGTGAACACCTCGGTCGACAACATAACGACTATCTCCGGCTGCACGATCTCGGATAACTCCGCCACCGAATCGGGCGGAGGTATTTGGAACGGCGGCAACTACTCGAACTTGACCGTCTCCGACTGCACGATCTCAGGCAACACGGCCGTTCTATTCGGCGGAGGCATCAACCACTTCGGTGCGCTCCCATTGACGTTAACCCGTCTCGTCGTGTCGAAAAACGTAGCCGAAGGGTATTACGGCGGAGGAATTTGCTCCTACGGGGCTTTGGATGTTTCGGAGTGTCTGTTCGACGAGAATTGGGCGGAAAAACAGGGTGGCGGCGTCTATGGTTCCTCCAGTTCCTCGCAGTTCGTTGGCTGTACGTTCGTCCGTAACTCGGCCGAAGAAGGCGGCGCCCTTTACAACTACAATACCAGTACGTCGATGGTTCTCGATCGTTGTTTCCTGTATGCAAACCAGAGCCAGAAGGGTGGCGGCGTTAAGAACGGCGGCAGCCTTTCTTTCCTCAACAGCACGGCTGTCGGCAACATTGCGATTTCGTCGGGCGGCGGCATCTGCAATGAATTCAGCGGCACGATGACGATTGTCGGGAGTACGATTGTCGGCAACACGGCGGTCGAGTATGGCGGCGGTGTCTGCAACAACGATCCCGATGTGACGATCAGCAATACGATCATCGCCGGCAACGACAGCGAGCTGTCCATGTTCGACGATCTTTACCTCAACCAGTCGGTGGTGGTGAACTATTGCCTGATCCAGAATCCGTCGACCTATCAGACCGCCTTTGGCGTCGGCAATCTGCTGGGCGTCGAGCCGTTGTTGGGCGTGTTGGGCGACTACGGCGGGCCGACGCAAACGATCCCGCTTCTGCCGGGCAGCCCGGCGATCGATGCCGGCGGCAACGACTTCGTGCCGGCCGAGATGACGACCGATCAACGAGGCGTCGATCGGATGGTCGGCGATGCGGTGGATATCGGCGCCTACGAAAGCCGCGGTTTCGTGCTGTCGGTTGTCGCCGGCGATGAACAGCAAACGCCTGTGGGCGAAGATCTTGCCGTTCCGCCAACGGTTCGCGTCGACAGCGACTACGATGAGCCGGTCGCCGGCGGGAAGGTGACGTTTGTTGCGCCGTCGTCGGGGGCCGGTCTTGTGATGTCGCCATCGAACGGCGTTGTCACGATCGACAACCAGCGGCTTGCCCAAGTGTTGAGCATGGCCAACGATGTGGCCGGCGTTTACGTCGTCACGGCCTCGACGGCAGGTTCCAACAGTGCGGTGAGTTTTCAACTGGTCAACGTCGATTCGTGGGCCGTCCTGCTCTCGGAATGCAACGTGGCGGAAGACGAGCCCGCCGGAACGGTCGTCGGCGAGTTCTCGACCGACCCGACGCTCAGTACGGCGGTCGTCTACACGTTGGTTGACGGCGAAGGTGACGACGACAATGCCCTGTTCAACATCGACGCCGGCGCTTTGCGGACTGCCGATCGTTTCGACTTTGAAGCCCGGAGCAGCTATAGCATTCGCGTTCGATCGACCACGCCGGGCGGAACGGCGATTGAGCAGACGTTTGTGATTACGGTGACCAACGTGAATGAGCAGCCGGGGGCGATCGAGATGACGAATGTCAGCATGGCGGAGAATCAGCCGGCGATTTCGTCGGTTGGCATGCTGTCGACGATCGATCCGGACGCCGGCAACACGTTTACCTACACCCTGGTCGCGGGCGACGGTGACGCCGACAATGCGATGTTCGTCATCGACGGCGCGACGCTTCAGACGGCTGCGGAATTGGACTACGAAGGGCAAAACACGTACAACGTCCGCATCCGTTCGACCGACCAGGACGGACTGTGGACGGAGCAGACATTCGTCATTACGGCGACCGACGCAAATGAGCCGCCCACCGACATCTTGTTGCCGGACATCGTGGACGTTGGCAATCGGTTGCCCAATGTCGTCATCGGCACGTTGAGCACGATGGATCCCGACGCCGGCGACACATTCACCTACAGTATCGTGGAGATTGGATCGGATATGCTATTCACGCTCGACGGCGACCAATTGGTCATGGCAGGCGGCCAAACTTCTTCGCCGACTTGCAGCTATCAAGTCTGGATCCGCGCAACGGATCAGGGCGGGTTGTTCGTCGATAATATCTTCTCGATCAACGTCTCCCACTGGAGCGACACCGTAAGCCTGTATAATCCCGTGACGGCAATGATGTACCTGGAGGACAAAAACACCGCCGGAGTTGCCGACAGCACGTTCGTCTACGGTCCGGCCAACGTCGGTTGGTTGCCGGTCTTTGGCGATTGGGACGGCGACGGCCAAGATAGCGTCGGGTTGTACGATCCGAAGACGTCGAGGTTCTTTCTACGCGATACGAACAGCGCGGGCGTTGCGGATATCACGTTTCAGTACGGCCCGGTCAATTGCGGCTGGACGCCGATCGTTGGTGATTGGAACGGCGACGGGCAAGACACCATCGGGTTGTACAATCCGACGACCTCGAATTTCTACCTGCGCGATACGAACAGCGCAGGCGTTGCCGATCTTACGTTCCAGTACGGCCCGGTCAACGGCGGTTGGCTGCCGATTGCCGGCGACTGGGACAACGATGGGATCGATACGATCGGTCTTTATCGTCAGGGCACGTCGACGTTCTACCTTCACAACTCGAACAGCGGGGGCGTTGCCGACGTGACGTTCCAGTACGGTCCGGCGAACAGCGGTTGGCTGCCGATCGCCGGCGATTGGAACGTGGACGGGTTCGACACCGTCGGGCTGTACGCTCCGACGACCTCGATGTTTTATCTGAGGAACGAGCATGACTCCGGGGTTGCCGACGTGACGTTCCAATATGGCCCGGCGAACAGCGGTTGGCTGCCGATCATCGGCAACTGGCGAGAGGATCGCGCGATTCGTGTCGAAGGCGGCCCGCCGG
Organism: Planctomycetota bacterium; assembly: GCA_023397045.1. Lineage (GTDB taxonomy): Bacteria > Planctomycetota > Planctomycetia > Pirellulales > Thermoguttaceae > JAEWUR01. The sequence continues at coordinate 2,244 of JAEWUR010000568.1, read as the reverse complement.
TGATTTTCGAGTCACGCGATCATGCAATGACCGTGGCAGACGGGTCCACACGGTCGGGCGATGCCGAAGCGACGGAGGGAATTGATGCTGGCGCCGTCGATCGGATGGATTTGGCGAGCGTGGCCGCCGCCGAGTTGAGCAACCTGGATGGGGTAGGCGACCTCGATTGGGTCGATTTTCGGCTGCTCAACTAGGACGAATGGCCGATTTCTGGGTGTGGCTGCCGACGGCATTTTTTTCTTACGTCCCGCAACTATTGCGGACACATTCGGTTGGTTTATAATGGGCAGCTTATTCATTTTCTGATCACACGGCCAACCCCGCCCGGGATAATCGAAGGAGCTCTCACGATGGCGAAGTACGATGTGCCCAAGGTCGCGAAACCTGCCAAAGTCGGCAAAAAACAAATCCTCCTGGTCGTCAGCGGCGATCTCCGAACGTCCGCCAACCAGGTCTGTTGGGCAAAACAAAAGGAAATGGAAGACATGCTGACCGCCGCCGTCGCCGAGTTGGGCTACGAGCTGGTCCGCGCCCATCCGTACAAGGAAGACCAAAAACACGGCTTCATCGGCTCCCAGAAGGAAGGGCTCGAAGTCTTCGCGAAAATCGATCCCGAGGCCAAGCTGATCGTGGCCGAGTCGGTCTGGCAATATTCGCATCACGTTCTGCCCGGCTTGCTCGCGCACAAAGGCCCAATCCTCACCGTGGCCAACTGGTCGGGCACCTGGCCGGGATTGGTCGGCATGTTGAACCTCAACGGCTCGCTGACCAAGGCCGGCAAAAAATACTCGACCCTCTGGAGCGAAGACTTCACCGACAAGTTCTTCCTCGACGGCCTCTGCCGCTGGATCAACAAGGGCGAACTCAAACACCCGATCAAACACGTCACGCCCCTGAAAAAAGTCAAAATCCCCTCCGCCGAACGCAACCTCGGCAAGGCCCTGGCCGAACAGTTGGCTCGCCAACGCGCGATCATGGGCATCTTCGACGAAGGATGCATGGGCATGTACAACGCCATCATCCAGGACGAACTGATCAACCCGCTCGGCCTGTTCAAAGAACGCCTCAGCCAGTCGGCCCTCTATTACGAGACCACCCAGGTCTCGGATAACGAAGCCAAGGCCGTTCGCAAATGGATGGAAGACCGCGGCATGAAGTTCTTGACCGGTCCGAACGAAAAAACCGACCTGACCGACCAACAACTCCTCACCCAATGCAAGATGTACATCGCCGCCGTCCGAATCGCCGACGATTTCGGCTGCGATTGCATCGGCATCCAGTATCAGCAGGGCCTTAAAGACTTGCTCCCGGCCAGCGACCTCGTCGAAGGCATGCTGAACAACTCCGATCGTCCGCCCGTCAAAAGCCGCGACGGCAAACGCGTGCTGTTCAAAGGTAAGCCGGTCACCCATTTCAACGAAGTCGACGAGTGCGCCGGACTCGACGGCCTGATGACCCAACGCGTCCACTCCGCCATGGGCCAGCCCGTCGAAAACACCCTCCACGACGTCCGATGGGGCGATTGGGATCAGTCGGGCACGGTCAGCGACTACGTCTGGGTCTTCCTGATCAGCGGCTCCGCCCCGCCCGCCCACTTCATCAACGGCTGGAAGGGCGCCAGCAGCGAACGGCAGGCCGAAATGTACTTCCAACTCGGCGGCGGTACCCTCAAGGGCATCTCCAAACCCGGCGAAATCGTCTGGTCGCGCATCTACGTCGAGGGCGAACGATTGAAAATGGACCTCGGCCGCGCCGGCGTCGTCGAACTGCCAAAAGAAGAGACCGAACGCCGCTGGCGACTCACCTCGCCGCAATGGCCGATCATGCACGCCGTCCTCTACGGCGTCAGCCGCGACCAGTTCATGGCCAAACACAAAGCCAACCACATCCAGGTCGCCTACGCCAACAGCGCCAAGGAAGCCGACGCCGCATTGCTGGCCAAAGCCGCCATGGCCGAGGCGATGGGCATGGAAGTCGCCCTCTGCGGTACCCGAAAGAACGATAAGGCCTGGTAGCCTCCGACAGCAAGGCCCCAGCGCTTCCGCCCGTTGTCAACCAAAACCGTGCCCGCAAGTCCCCTCTCCCTCCGGGAGAGGGCTAGGGTGAGGGCCGTTTTTTCGGACGTCGTACATAGCGCGGCGTCCGCCCCCCTTTCATCCTCAAAAAGCCCCCGGTGCAAATCGGCGGCTTTTTTTACCCCGTCCCACCGTCCCACCATCACACCTTCACACCATCACACCATCA
>JAEWUR010000551.1 GCA_023397045.1 Planctomycetota bacterium | reverse complement strand
TCTCAAATCTCGACTCTCAAATCTCGACTCTCAAATCTCAACTCTCAACTCTCCACTCTCAACTCTCCACTCTCCACTCTCCACTCTAAACTCTAAACTCTCGACTCCGCCTACAACATTGCCGAGTCTTTCAGCACGATTCCCTTAAGCGCCATCTTGAGCGATTCAGGATTGGGAGCAACCTCGAACGCCGTCGCCCGATCGATCATCTCCGACTCCACCAGATTGCGCAGACTCAACGTGAAATCCTGCATCCCCTCATCCTTGCCGATGCGAATCGCATCAGGCAGTTTTTCGTCCTGCCCTTCGAGCAGCAGCTTACGAACGGTCGGCGTGAAAATCATGATCTCGTTCGTCGGAACGCGACCCACGCCCGGCTTGATCGACCGAAGCAGCTTCTGCGCGATGATCGCTTTCATGTTGAACGCCATCGCACTGCGCAACGCCGGATGCATTTCCTGCGGGAAGAGGTCCAAAATACGGCCGATCGTGCTCGCGGCCGTCGAAGCGTGAATCGTCCCAAAGACCAAGTGGCCCGTCTCCGCAGCCTGAATCGCCGTCTCGAACGTCTCCCGGTCGCGCATCTCGCCCACCAACATCACGTCGGGGTCTTCACGAACCGCGTGTTTCATCCCGATGCCGAAGTCCTTCACGTCCATGCCGATCTCGCGCTGGTTGATCAGGCATTTGTCGTCCGTAAACGTGAACTCGATCGGGTCTTCCAGCGTCAGAATGTGCTTGTAGTAGCGGTGATTGATCCAGTCGAGCATCGACGCGATCGTCGTGCTCTTGCCCGATCCCGTCACCCCGGCCAAAAGGATCATCCCCTGGTCATACTCGCACAATTTGGACAGCGACGGCGGCAGAAAAAGGTTCTCGAAATCGGGGATCGTGTTGTTCACGCGCCGGGCGACCAATCCCACTTGCCCCATCTGCTGCAACACGTTGACGCGGAACCGCCACTTCTTGCCGTCCAACTCGATGATGTGCGCGAAATCCACGCCGCCGTCCTCGTCGAAGATCCGCTTGCGCCGCTCCTGCAATTCCAACATCGGAAAGATCAGCCGGACCATCTCTTCCGTGTCGATCGGACCCCGGTTCAACGCGCTTAACTTGCCGTTGATCCGAACGAACGGCGCCGTCCCTACCTTCAAATGCAGGTCGCTCCCCTTGAGCTTCACCAAAGCCCGGAACAGCTTGTCGATCTCCAGTTCTTGCGATTTCTTGATGAAACGCTGCGAGTCGTGATGGTCGGAAGCCATGAGACAGGGAACAGGGGCTAGAGGCTAGGGACTAGTTTCAAATCATGAAAGCTGAATGCTGAATGGCGATCACCGGCTGCTACTTCATTCGGACGGAAATTCCTCGCTCTCGCATGATCTGCTTGGTCTGTTGAATCGTGTATTCGCCAAAATGAAAAATGCTGGCCGCCAGCGCCGCGTCGGCGCCACCGATCAGGATGGCGTCGGCCAGGTGTTCGGGACAACCGGCGCCGCCGCTGGCAACGACCGGGATCGAAACCTCTCGCGTGACCGCCCGCGTGATCTCCAGATCGTAGCCGTCCTTCGTCCCGTCGGCGTCCATCGAGGTCAGAACGATTTCGCCCGCCCCCAGACGCTCGACCTCGCGAGCCCACTCGACCGCCTCCAGCCCGGTGCCAATTCGGCCGCCGTTGATATGCACCTCCCAGAATTCCGTTCCGTTCCGCATCACCCGCTTCGGGTCGATATTCACCACAATGCACTGGCTGCCGAACCGTCGCGCCGCCTGCCGCACGAAATCCGGATCCTTGCACGCCGCCGAATTGATCGAAACCTTGTCGCAACCCGCGTTCAGCAGAGACCGGATGTCGTCAATCGTTCGAATCCCGCCGCCAACCGTCAACGGCATGAAGATCACCTCCGCCGTTCGCCGCACCACGTCGAGGATGATATCGCGCTGTTCGTGGCTCGCCGTGATGTCAAGAAATACCAACTCGTCGGCGCCCTCTTCTTCATACCGCCGGGCAACCTCGACCGGATCCCCCGCATCCCGAAGATTGAGGAAGTTCGTACCCTTCACGACCCGCCCTTGATTGACGTCAAGGCAGGGAATCACTCGTTTGGCAAACATCCATTATACTCTAATTGCGCAAACCCCTCCGGTCAACAACCCCCTCGCCGTGGTGGGCCGCGATCCAGGCTCAAAAACCCCGCCAGATGCTCACCGCTCGGTCGCGCAGGATGACGCGACCCACCCCGATAAACAATCCATCGCGAACGCAGTAATAGCGGGGCTCTCCCTCACGTTTAGCGGCCACGTTTAGCGGCCACGTTTAGCGGCCACGTTCAGCGGCCACGTTTAGCGGCCGCCGGCACGGCGGCCCGATAATAGCGCCAACGTTCCATCCGCCGCCAACGGATTAGCCAAAATCAGCGACGATCAGTGTTCCTCTTCTCATGGTGCGCCCGCCACCCGTTCCGTCACCTGCCGGCAGTCGGGCAGCGAGGCCAAAAACAACCGGCCATACGGCTTCGTCCGGATCCGCGGATCCAAAATCACAACAATCCCCGTGTCTTGCCGTGTCCGAATCAATCGCCCAAAACCCTGCTTGAGCTTCAAAATGGCCTCCGGCAGTTGATAGTCCCGGAACGGATTGCCGCCCGCCTGCCGAATCGCCTCAAGCCGGGCCTCCAACAACGGTCGGTCGGGCACGCTAAACGGCAATCGCGTGATAATGACGTTCTGCAACGCATCCCCCGGCACGTCCACCCCCTGCCAAAAACTGTCGACCCCAAACAGCACCGATCGCGGATTGTTCTTAAACGATTCGAGCATCCGACTCCGCGTCAAACCGTCCGCTTGGCTGTAAAGCGCCAGATTCTGCTCGACCAGCCACCCCGTCAGCGCCGAGGCCGTCCGCTTCATCATCTCGTAACTCGTAAACAACACAAACGCCCGGCCATCCGTCCGCGCCACGTAACGCCGAACCATCTCGACCGCCGCCCGCTCATAACGCGGTCCATCCTCACTCGGGTCGGGCATGCCCTGCAACGTCACAATCTCCGCCTGATTCCGATAGTCAAAAGGACTGCCTTGCCAAAGCGTCTCGGCCTGCGTCAATCCAACCCGATTCTGAAAAAAATCGAACGACGGATGCTCCTGGCCCCCGGTGGCCAACGTCGCGCTCGTCATCACCACCGTCGGCACCTTGCCAAATAAATGTTCGCGCAGGACCGGACCCACGTCGATCGGCGCCGCCGACAACGTAATCCGCAACCGGTTCCGGCTATAGCCGTTGTCGATCCAATAAACCGAATCCTCCGCCGACTGCTCGAGCCAATCGTCGATTCCCCGGGCGATTCCATCGAGCCGCGCGGCGGCGGCCGAAAAATCCTGCCGCTCCTCGGGCTTCTCCAACGCCTTGGCCTGCTGCCGCAGCGTGGCAACCAGTTTCTTCAACCCCGGACTCAGGCTGTTCGAAACAATCTGCTGCTGGCGAACCCGGCCGTTGCCCTTCGGCTGCTTGACAAGCCACTCGGCCACGCTCTCGAAAAAATCGGCCGCCCGGTCGCGGCACTCCCAAACCTCCCGCTGCGCGTCCTTCATCTTGTGATGAACCAGCAGCCCGCGATTCGTCCGCTCGTTGTACAGCTTCCGGAGCGTGTATTCCACCTGCCCGTTCGTCAAGTTCATGCCGAGGTGGTCGCCGGCCACGGCTTCGAGCGTGTGCGCTTCGTCGAAAATCACCACGTCATACTTCGGCAGGATGCTCGCGCCCTCCCGACGCAACGAAAGATCCGTAAAAAACAACGCATGATTCACCACCAGGATCTGCGCGTTCTGCATCCGCCGCCGGGCTTTATAGTAGAAGCACTTCGCATACCGCGGACACGACCGGCCCATGCAGTTGCCGTGATCGCTGGCCACCTCGTCCCAGACCGCCGGCGACGGCCGAAAATCAAGATCGGCCAGCGATCCGTCGGCCGTCTCAGTAACCCAATCGCGAAGCCGGTGCAGCTCGTCGAACTCCTGCGGATCGTGAAACAACCCGGCGGCACGGCCCAACGCATTGTCCAATCGCCGCAGACTGATATAGTTGCTTCGCCCCTTGACCAGCACCGCCGTGCATTCCAGCGGAATAATGCTGTTCAGCAGCGGCAGGTCTTTCTGCATCAACTGCTCTTGCAGACTGATCGTGTGCGTCGACACCACGATCCGCCGTGACGGACCCTCGTCCTCGTCCGATGCCTGCTCGGCGCCCGCCGCCAAAATCGCCGGCACAAGATACGCGAAACTCTTCCCAACGCCCGTCCCGGCCTCCACGATCAGGTGATGCCGCCCCGCAATCGCCCGATCCACCGCCTCCGCCATCCGCAGTTGCTGTTCGCGATGCTCGTAATGCGGCAGTCGAGCCGCAATGCGACCGCCCGGACCAAGAATTTCGTCGGGAGAAAACATCGCTACAGCCTACCGGAAAACAAACCAAACGACGAGGGGGGATAGGAT
>JAEWUR010000548.1 GCA_023397045.1 Planctomycetota bacterium | reverse complement strand
TCGCCTAGGGAAACGAGCGATTGGCCCGGCCTTGAACCTTGAACCTTGAAACTTGAACCTTCCTCCCACTTGCAGTCCGCCATGCCGGTGATCCGGCCAACAACGCGGCTCTCCTGCTCAGGATTCGGGGCATCGCTGCGGATTTGCGAGGACTCGGAAGCGACCTGCGTCGGCTGCGACACATACGTGAATGCTCCAATCAAGGCGCCGACTGCAAATATCAATGTTGCAATCAGGTAAGCCAACGGCCATCCGGACAAGGCGTAGTCGGCGGGGCGTTGGATTTCAGAAAGTGGCGCCAGGATGGGCACAAAAGACGGTTGAGGTGCGATTTTGGGAAGTGCGAGTCGGCTGGCCCGGTCGACCTTGAAAAGGAAAGCCAGTTCGGAGTGCATTCTGCAGTATTCGAGGTACAATCGTTGAGCCGTCGCGTTGCCCCGGAGAATATTCTGCAATTCCTCCAATTGCGCATCCGAGATTGCGCCGGAGCACGCCGCCTCGATCAACGTCCAAAATTGTTGTGGCAAGTTGGATTCGTCGAACATCAGCCGCCCTCCGATGAATGGGCTCGACGGATGCAATCGAACAAAATACGGCGTATTCGATTCAACGAGTTCCAAACGCTCTGCGGTGATCGTCCATATTCCGCTGCAATCTGCGTCAGGCTCCGCTGTTCATCGTAACAGAGCTCGATGAGCCGTCGATCGCCTTCCGACAAGCTCTTGACACATCCCAGTAACGCGACGGTGTAGGAATCTCCGAAGGTGCGGGGAACGGCGTCCTCAATACGAGCCTGCGTCTCCGATAACTCCGCAACGAGCGTCTCATCGAAAAGCACACGGCTTCGGGCCCGGGAACGAAAAAAGTGCTGGATCTTGAAACGAGCGACCGTACGCGCCCAGAGCGAGAAGTTCGTCCCGGGCTGATACTCGGCGAACTTATTCCATAACGTCACGACGGTATCCTGGTAGACATCTTCGGCGTCGGCCATGTTGGGAAGAATCGCATAGACATATCCGAATAGCCGCGATTGGTGTTCGGCCAACAGTTGCGCGAAGTCGTCGTATTGGCTCGAGCCTGTGTCAACCATGATTCTTCAAACCGACGGAATACGCCACGGGCGTCCAATGTCAGAAAGCACCTTCCACTATATTAATTCCCGGCCAGCGTCGGTTTACACCGAAAATTTTCGGGCACCACCCCGAGTTTCCAGGGCGGTCTGACGCAACCCCATGTTGCGCAGGCAGTTGTGGCGATCGTGCAGTGCTATTTTTCTCTAATCCCGCTTGCGGAAACCGCCTGGCATGGCGGTCCCGATCTGAGCCATTGGGTCGCAGAAAGGCAATGTTGGGAGACCGGGGAACAGGAGTTGTTCCAGGTTAAATCACGGCTGCTGAGAGCGGTATTGTGGCGAAACGACACCAGTCGCGTAGATTGCCCGAGTTGCGCGGGCGGCCGGTGGCGTAGTCGCCATTGACGCGCAATGCACATTTGGCTAAACTTGCAAATGTTGATTGCCGAAGAAATGAGTCGGAGCGACTTCCACGGCCCTCACCCCCGGTGCCTCTCCCAAAGGGAGAGGTGAGATTGTTGATGGACGCAAAAACCCAAGCCAAGTACGAAGCCCGCGCCAAGATCATCAAGGCGATGGCCCATCCGACACGGCTGTTCATCGTGGACGAATTAGCCCGAAGCGACGAGCGGTGCGTCTGTGAGCTCACGGAGATGATCGGCGTCGATATGTCCACGGTATCGCGCCACTTGGCCATGCTGAAGAATGCCGGCATCATCGAAGATCAGAAACGCGGTTCGCAGGTGTATTACAGCCTGCGGGTGCGATGCGTCATGAACTTCTTCGAGTGCGTGGAATCGGTGATGAAGAGCAATGCCAAGAATCATCAGAAACTTTGGGCGTCGTAGGAACTCGTGGGGAGTCGTTTTTTTTGTCAAAACACTTGGTGAGTTTGCCAAATAGCAATAGGTTGTCGGTAGTCCGAATACGAGAATCATCGTCATGTTGGCTAAGCAAGAGGAATCGTCAAGTCTGTATACGGCGGCCATCGAGGAACTGGTGGCGATCGGGGCGGCCATCGCCTGCAATTGCGAGCCGTGCTTCAAGTACCACTTTCGCGAGGCGCTCGAGCGGGGCGTTTCTCGCGGCGATGTGGCAATGGCCGTGGCAACCGCCCGAAAGGTCAAGGAACATATTGCCGGGCAAATGTTGAAAACGGCCGGTGAACAACTGGCGGCTGCTCGCGACGATGGCCCTCAGCCGGGGTCTTGCTGTTGTGCGAGCGGGAAATCGAAAGCCCCGAAGAACTGCTGAGGATTAAGCATGAAGAAAGAAATTACTATTTTTTTGGGTCTGGTGACCGTGTTTCTGTTGGCGTACTTTCTGAACTTCACCAGTCCGAAGATTCAGAACGCCATCATGGAAGCGTTTTTCATGCTCCAATGGTACTGTCAGTACCACACGCTGGCCTGCGTGGTGCCGGCCATGTTCATCGCCGGGGCGATTGCCGTGTTCTTCTCGAAGGAGGCCGTATTGCGCCACTTGGGTCCGAAGGCCAACAAGATCGAGGCCTACGGCGTGGCGTCCACCTCGGGCACGGTGCTGGCCGTCTGCTCGTGCAGCGTGCTGCCGATGTTCGCCGGCATCTATCGCGTGGGAGCGGGCTTGGGACCGGCTTCGGCCTTTTTATACTCGGGTCCGGCCATCAATGTTATGGCGATCTTTCTCACGGCCCGCGTACTGGGTTTCGACCTCGGCGTCGCGCGAATCATCGGGTCGGTTGTGTTCGCGGTCGTCATCGGTTTAATCATGGCGGCCATTTTCCGCAAGGAGGATGAGGCACGAACGGCCGCCGTGATGGCATTGCCTGATCCGCCGCCGGCCAAGCGAAATCTCTGGCAAACGAGCTTGTTCTTCGTGAGCATGATCGCTTTCCTGGTCTTCAGTGATTGGGCCAGCCCGAGCCAAACCATCCTGGAAACCAAGGACGGAAAGACGATGCACGTTGCGGTGTTGCAGAAAACCGGCGAAACGTATCGCGTGCAAGTGGAAGAGCCGCTGGGCGATATCAAAAAGGGCCAGAAGCTCACGCTCAGCACGGCCGACATCGTTTCGGAGAAAGACTGGACGCCGGAAAACTACGAGTGGGCCGCCTGGATATTCCATCACCGCTGGTACTTCGCCGGGGCCTGCTTGCTGGCCACGCTGGCAATGGTCGGCATGTGGTTTGACCGCGAGGAGCTTTCCGAATGGATGGGCCAGACGTGGAGTTTCTCAAAGTCAATCATCCCGCTGCTGTTCGGCGGCGTGTTGGTCACGGGTTTTGTCGGAGCGCTCATTCCCGAGGAACTGGTGGCCAGTTGGGTCGGCGGCGACAGCCTCAAGGCGAATATGGTGGCGTCAGTAATCGGCGCGTTGTGGTACTTTGCAACGCTGACCGAGATTCCGATTCTGGAAGCCCTGTTGGGATTGGGCATGGGGCGCGGCCCGGCTCTGGCGTTGTTGTTGGCGGGGCCGGCCTTGTCACTGCCGAGCATTGCGGTCATCTACAGCGTGATCGGATTCAAGAAAACCGCCACCTTTGTCGCCCTGACGGTGGTCATGAGCGCGTTGGTCGGCATGGTGTTCGGCTGGTTCTTTGTGTAATATGCATGGCGGAAAAAACCTATTGGAGGCAAAACCATGAAATTGATTCAGATACTTGGCACCGGCTGTGCGAAGTGCGAGAAACTCAAGCACAACGCCGAAGAGGCCGTGAAACTCGCCGGCGCGGACGCTCAGGTTGAGAAAGTGACCGACATTGTGAAGATTACGTCGTTTGGCGTGATGATGACGCCGGCCATTGCGATTGACGGCCAAGTCAAGGCGGTGGGCAAGGTGCTCTCGCCCGAGGAAATCAAGAAGTGGTTAGTGGCGAGTGGCTAGTGGTGAGAAAAGTGG
>JAEWUR010000406.1 GCA_023397045.1 Planctomycetota bacterium | reverse complement strand
GTCATGTCCCCCCCGGGCACGATGCCTTCAATATCTCGTCCATTCACGGCCTTCGAGGCCGCGAATCTCACACACCGTGTATCAAATCGCGACTAAGCCGCCTTGCTCGCGCGTCGATCGGCTGCCGCCGACCGCAACGCGATACTTTGTTTCCGCAACGAATCGACCTCCTCCAACGTATCGCACACCTGCGACATCCGCGTGAACTCTTCAAACGCAAACGCCGTGCGACGACGCCAGTTGGGCCGTTCTTTCCAAGTCCCCGGCACATTCTGCGCCTCGGCCGACAGCCACAAATCCTCCAGATTCACGATCACCGCCCGCGCCGGACTCTCGGCCATCGCCATCAACAACTTCTTCAACAACACGAACTCCTCGACCTTCGTCCAACGCTTCCGCAACCAGGCATCCGGCAATCGCCAACTCAACTCACTGACGCCGCGATGCCACAGTCGTTTCCAAAACCCTCGCGTCTTCGAGGACGTCAGCAGCGACTGCACCATGATCCGCGTGAACTCGCGCGACCGCCGGTGTTTCCGATAAGTCGCGCCGTTCATTTGCCCAAGCGTCAGCCGGTCGTCCAGGTCGAGCCCGCGCCAGAAAGCCGCGAACGTCGCAAGGTCGTGCGTGCTCAGGCTGGCGACCGAGTTGGCCGGCACCTCCGGAGCTAGCCCGCCCTTCTGCGAGCGATAATGGCACTGCGCCATATACAAATGATTGATCTCATGGCGTTCCATGGCCGGATGAACGCTCGTCGGCATGACGCCCGCGTCTTCACCCATCACCTCGACCCGATGCCGGTTCGATTCCAAACAGAAGATTGCATAAAGCTCTTCGTGGGGATACTGGACAAAAACGCCGTCGGCCGGCGTCGCGCCTTGCGGAATGAAAAACAACCGGTGCAGCCCCGGCAGATGATCGATGCGGATCATCTGAGCGAACTGCATCATATTGCCCAGCACCTGGCGAAAGAACCGATACCCCTGCTCGCGCTGACGCTGCGGATGGACCGGGAAAAAGCCCCAATTCTGCCCTCGAACCGCGAAATCGTCCTCCGGCGCGCCGACCGACGCCCCAGACACGAAAAGATCCCGCTCGCTCCATACGTCATAGCTGTCGCAACTCGATCCCAACGGCAGATCCAAATACAACCCCTTCTGCCCGTTGCGATTCTTCAGACCCGATAGCTGTTCGAAACACTGCCATTGTGCAAAAAGGTGATATCGGAACACGGCCTCATCGTAATCGCCGTCGCGGAGCGTGCCCTGCCGTTGTCGTTCCGGCCATGTCCACCACGACGTCCCTTGCCGTTCGCAGGTCGCCCGAAACCTCGCATACTCCTCGACCCGCGGATTCTGCTCCAAAAAGCTCCGAAAACTCGGATCCTGCCGCGACGGATTCGCAAAAAACGAGCCCGCCAACGCCATCAATACCGACCGCTTCAGTTCCATGACGCCGAGATAGTCGACCAGCGACAACCGTCGCAACTCGGCCCGCTTGGCGCGAAAGTCTTCCGAATTCAAAATCGCCACCGCTTCGGGACATTGCGCCGACGCGGCGATCCGATCGATATCCAGAAAGACCTCGTTCCAGAACAACCGGCTGGCCGGGGCATAAGGGCTCGGATCGAACACGTTTTCACGCTGGTGGATGAACGACGCCATCAGCGGCAGCGCGCCAACCATCGAGCCGCCCAAACTGCGAACCCACGCCAGCATATCGCCAAGGTCCGTGAAATCGCCAATCCCGCAGTCGCGAGCCGAACGAACCGCATACAGCGGCGCGAATACGCCCCACTTGCGCGGACTCCCTTGCGCCGGCCGATACGACCGCGTCGGAGCCGAGATAACCACCGTCTCATGCTCCCGGCCGCCCATTTCCATCCGCAAGCGGTGATACCCAAGCGGTAGGTTCGCCGGCAACGCCACGCGATATTCCCGATAGGCGACGCCCGACGCCTCGGCCGATCTCCGCACCTTGTCGTCGTTCAGAGTGTCATCCCATGCAACCTTGCGCCCGTCCTCCATATCGAGCGTGCACCGAACCGTCGGCGAGCTGCCGTTGGCCGGCTGTCGAAGAACCGCTTCACCGCCGTCCCCGTCCCAAACCAAGGCGATCGGCTCCGCCACGGTCTGCCACAGTCGCCGCTGCCGATCTCGAAGTGCCTCGGCTGCCTGATCCGCACGGTCCAGCGGCGCGCCAAGCATCCGCAGCACGGCCATCACCGACTCGATCGGTGAATTGTGCATCCGGTGGGTCATGTCGGCGTAGGATGTCTCGACGCCAAAGGCCTCGGCCAGTTGTGCCAACTCGGGGCTCATCATCAATGCACTTCCTCGATTTTTGTTGATTCGTCGATTCCCCTACGCAGCCCGGGCGAGTCGCTCGTCACCCTTCGGCAACGTGGCCAGTGCCGAATTCAGCCGCGGCCCAACCGAATCGAGGCTCGCCCAACGCCGCAGAATATCGCGACTCTGCCGCGATAGCGTCTCGTATTCGTCCGATTTCCGCGTCGCCGTGGCGTAGCTCGCCCGAAACTGTTCGGCCAACGAACTCCAGACGATCCGCTGCCACGTCGTCACAAATCGGCATCGCGGATCGTGCGGAAAGAAGATCGGCTCGGGATGCGACTCGACCACGAAACCGTTTTCCGGCCCAAAATAGTCGGCCAATGCCGTGTGCCGGGGCGCGATGCCAGGCCGCCCCGCCGCCAGATAATCCATCAACGGCAGACAGATCCCCTCGGCCCGGGTTGTCGTCGCATAATACGTGCTGGCCTCGGTCAGTTTTCGCATCTGCTCGTCCGACAGAAACTCCGAGATCACCACCACCTTGCACCGGTGCGGAACGCCGAGAAACTTGCATCGCGCAATGATCTTTTGCAGCGGTTCCTGAGCCCGATTCGCCAACTTCAGAACCAGCGTTGCATCCTCGCAATCGCGCAACGTCAGCAAAAAGCCGGTCAACAGATCTTCCCAATTCTTCCGCCCGTCGATCGGATTGAACACCGACGTATACACGACGCCCGACAGTTCGACGCCTTCGACCGGCTTCGGCATCCAATGCGGAGCACATCGGCCCAAAACCGTCCCCTGCAATTCGTTGAATCCCGTCGTCACCGCCGCCGCCGCCGCGCGATAGTACGCCTCCGGCAATACCGACTTCAACACGCGGCGACCGGTCCCGCGAACCATCGACTTCCAACTGCGCCGCGAACGCGAGCTCTCGTCGGCCGTTCCCTCGGGCTGTGCGCACTCCTCCTC
>JAEWUR010000387.1 GCA_023397045.1 Planctomycetota bacterium | reverse complement strand
GACTACGCCCGATCGTTGTCGACGGCGTTTCGCGAGACGGCCGCGAAAGTTCTGCCTTCGGTCGTCATGATTCGACACAAGCCGGGCGCAAGCCAAGTGGGCGAGGATGAGCAGGAGATGCCGGAGGGGCAGTTTGACGAAAGCCCGTTTGGCCAGAGCATCCCGCCGGAGTTTCGGGAGTTGTTCAAGCAACTGCCGAAGGGGCGAATGATGCCGATGCCTCGGGGACAGGTTGCCAGCATGGGTTCCGGGGTGATTATCGATCCGTCGGGCGTCATTCTGACGAACAATCATGTGGTGGCGGGCGGCGGCAAGATCATGGTCCGACTGCATGACGGGCGCGAGTACGAAGCGGCCGATGTGAAGACCGATCCGAAGACGGACATCGCAATTCTTCGGATCAAGGGGGGCGATCATTTGACGGCCGCCAAGCTGGCCAACAGTGACGATGCGAAGGTCGGCGATTGGGTTCTCGCGTTGGGCGGGCCGTTCGGGCTGGAAGGCACCGTCACGGCGGGCATCATCAGCGCGAAAGGCCGCGGCCTGAACATTGCGGACCGGGAAAACTTCATTCAGACCGATGCCGCGATCAATCCCGGCAACAGCGGCGGTCCGCTGGTCAATCTTGACGGCGACGTGGTGGGCATCAACACGGCCATCCATTCGAACAACGGAGGCAATCAGGGCGTTGGCTTCGCGGTGCCTTCGAATCTGGCGAAATGGGTCAGCCAGCAGTTGATTGCCAGCGGTACGGTGAAGCGAGCCTACCTCGGCGTGGCCATCCAACCGGTTTCGCAGGATTTGGCGAAACAGTTTGGCGTTGAGACTTTGCAGGGGGCCGTGGTGGCCGACGTTCAGCCAGACACGCCCGCGGCGGCTGCCGGCGTGAAGACCGGCGACGTAATCGTCGAGTTTGGCGGTAAGAAGGTCGGCAATCCGCGCGAGCTTCAATTTGCCGTCGAAGAGACGCCGATTGGCAACGCGTCGGAGATGACCGTCATGCGAGACGGGAAAGAGGTGACCCTGGAAGTCACGCCGCGCGAACAGCCGGGCAACTACGGTTTGGCCAGTTTCGGCAACGCCGCGCAGGGCAACGGCGCTTCGACCCAAGACGAGAAGTTGGGTATCGAGGTCTCGGACCTTACGCCGGCGGTTGCCGAGAAGCTGGGCGTCAAGGCGGGTGAAGGCGTGGTCATCACCGACGTCCGCCAGGGCAGCCCGGCCGACGAAGCCGGTTTGACCAGCGGGATGGTGATCGCCCAGGTCGCACAGCAGCCGGTCCAATCGGTCGAGGATTTCCAGAACTTGATGAAGAAGCAATCGGTCGACAAGGGCGTGATGTTCCTGGTGCGTTCGGCCGAGGGCGCCCGATTTATCGTGGTTCGTTCTTCGTGATTTTTTGAGTGACGTCTCCGAGTCTCCCGAAGCGGGGAATGCGGGCAGACGATGGACGCCCCGGGAAGGCCACCCCGGGGCGTTTTCGTTCAAAAGGCCGCGGTCGGCGGTTGCACCCCGAAATGCGCCGTCGATCGCGGCTTACTTCTTCTGCGGCGGCGCTACTCAACGAACGGTGTGGAAACCGCTACAATAACGGCTACCGCACCATGAAGAAGTATGTTCCTATCGCCGCCGTTTCGCTTGGGCTAGTGGCCTATTTCGTTGCATTCTACGCCACGGCCCTGCCGAGCGTCTGCGACGATGCCGGTCGGCCGTTGTTGCGGATCGAACTGCTCTGGCAACTCTTCTGGCTGCCGGATCAATATCTCGTGCCCAACTGGTTCGGCACGCCGCCGGGCTTCTCGCTGCTCGATCGCCTGCCGGTGCTGCTGATTGCTGGTGCGATTCTCGCCTGGGCGACCGTCGTCGGGTGGTTGGTGTGCCGGGCCGTCCGTTTGCCAAGCGGCAAGTTGACGCGGTTGGAAATCGCTATCTTTTCGGCAGCCGTAGGGCTCAATGTTCTCAGCAGTTGGGTGCTGCTGCTTGGGTTGTTTGGCGTGATGAGCCGCGTCTGGGTGCTGGTCGTTCCGGCCGTGATAACGATGGCCGTCGCGACGATGGTGTTGAAGACTCGGCGGCCGATTGCGGATCGGCAAGCGACAGGGCAAGACGCCGACGGCTTTCGTCTTTCGGCCAAGTGGTTTTGGCTGGCTGCGCCGTTTGTCGCGATGATCGTCTTGGCGGCGATGTTGCCGCCGTTGGATTTCGACGTTCGTGAGTATCACCTGCAAGCGCCGAAGGAGTTTTTCGAGCAAGGTCGGATTACCTTTTTGGCGCACAACGTCTATGCCAACATGGCCCTGGGCACCGAGATGCTCAGTTTGCTGGCGATGATCGCGGCCGGCGATTGGTGGTTGGGGGCGCTGGCCGGCAAGACGATCATCGCCGCCTACACCCTGTTGACGGCGTTGGGGCTTGTGGCGGCCGGCCGACGGTTTCTTTCGCCGACCGCCGGCATGGTGGCCGGGCTGGTCTTTGTTTCGATCCCCTGGGTGGTCAGCATCGCGTCGGGCGGATTTGTCGAGGGGGCCTCGGCTTGCTATCTGTTCCTGGCCGTCTACGCGCTGCTGCTCCATCGGGAGTTCGGCGGGATGTCGTTTCTTATATTAGCGGGCTATTTGGCCGGGGCGGCCGTGGCGACCAAGTATCCGGCCGTGTTGTTTGTTCTGCTGCCGCTCGGTTTTTGGGTGGTGATTCGACCTCAGCCCAGCGGCGGCTCCTTGCGGGCTCGCGGCTATGCCTTGGGCGTGTTTTTGCTGGCTGCGGCGGTCGCCTGCGGCCTTTGGTTCGGCAAAAATTGGGTTTTGACGGGCAATCCAACCTATCCCCTGCTCTACCAGACGTTTGACGGGCGTTCGTGGGACTTGGCGAAAGAGCAGCAATGGAATCGCGTTCATCGGCCGCACGATTTCTCAGTGGGAACGCTTGGGCGTGATCTTGGCCGGGTTGTTTTGACGAGCGAGTGGCTCAGTCCGCTGGTCGTGCCGCTGGTCGTGCTGGCATTTGTTGGTTGGGGACGCCGTGTCGGGCAAGGAATGAGTTGGTGGTTGCTGGCCTATTGCGTGTTTGTCATTGCTGCATGGTGGTTGCTGACCCATCGCATTGACCGTTTCTGGATTCCCATCCTGCCTATCTTGGCGTTGCTGGCCGGTGCTGGGGCGTGTTGGACCACGGAGCGTTGGTGGAAGCCCGTGCTGGTCATGATGTTAGTCGTTGGTCTTGGCGCGAATTTTATTGAGGCCTCGATGGGCCAGGGCAACGCTTGGTTTGTTCGTCTGTCTCGATTGCGGAACGATCCGGCGTGGATTGGGCCGTGGCACAAGTTTTTCAACGCGAACGTGACCGATGGCCGGTTGTTGGTCGTCGGCGATGCGGCCGTATTCGACTTGAAGGTTCCGGTTCTGTATAACACGTGTTTCGACGACTGCATTTTTCAGCAGATTGTCGAAGGCAAGACGCC
>JAEWUR010000371.1 GCA_023397045.1 Planctomycetota bacterium | reverse complement strand
GCCAATGCGGTGCCGAAATTGCGCGAGGCGCTGTCGCTGACCGGGTCGAGCGGCAGCAGATGCACCAACGTATCGCCGGGAAAGGCCTGGTCGATCGCATTGTTGCTTGCGACGGCGAGGCGTTGCTCCGGCACGCCTTGTTGCAGGCCTGGGTTGATGAGTCGCGTTCCGAACAGCACGGCCATCAACGTGCAGGCCGAGGCCAGCGCGGCGGCCATCAGCCACGACCGCCGCACATTGCGACGTCCATCGGTCGAGGCGACGCACGGTTCGACGTGGCTGCGCTGAACGGCCGCGACGATTTTTTGGTGCAACGCTTCGGAGAAATTCGGCCGCGACTCGGCGGCTTCCCGTCGGAGCCTCTCGGCGAGTGAAATGTGATTATTCATGGACAGCCTCCCCTGCGACCGCCGCCGAGCGGACTCGGCGACCGTCGTCGAACTCATCGAGCAGCGGCAGCAGTTTTCGCCGCGCCCGAAACAACAAGACTTTAACGGCCGCCGGTGAGCGATCGAGCACCAAGCCGATGCCCTTGAGCGGCATCTCCTCGGCGTAATGGAGCCACAGGGCCGTGGTTTGTTCCTCCGAAAGGACGTTGGCCGCCAGATCCCAGAGCCGCTGTCGCCGTTCGGTGGCAACGAGGCGTTCGAGCGGCTCGGGATCGGATGCGGCCGCTGTCCGGACCGTCCTAATATCGGCGTTCGGCCTTTCGCGTCGGCAGTGGTTGATGCTCAGCCGCCGTGCGATGGTGAACAACCAGGCCGAAAACGCCCACCGTCGGTCGTACCGGTGGAGATTCTTGTACGCGCGAAGGAACGTCTCTTGCGCGACGTCTTCGGCGTCGGCGGCCAGACCCCGATGCCGCAGAAAATGGAGCACCGGGGTCTGAAACCGCCGCAGGAGCTGCTCGAAACTGACGGCGCAACCATGCTGGGCTCGACAGGCGAGATCCTCATTGCTGGTCGTCGTTAGGGCAGCGCCATCGGGCATAACCGCGTTACTTGTCCTTGGGACAAGACTTGGACTTCATGCGTTCCTGCCATTCCTTGTGGGCCTTTTTGGCCTCGGCGGCAGCTTTGTGAAGCCCAGCGAAGACCTCTTCCGCCGGCGCCCGCCATTCGACGTTGACCGCCTTGTCGGCGACGCTCACTTGGAAGGCGTCGAGCAGTTTCAGCAGTTCGGGATCGTTGCTCTTGGCGATCTTCGCGAAGGCGAGTCCGCCGTCGATGACCGATTTCATCTCTTGGCCGAGCGAGGCGTCCTTCATCACGACCTGGCCCGCCATGCAGATGTCCGACTGCTCCTGGCCGATCGCCAAAACCATCGCGTTGATCTTCTTGGCCAGCGGCGACTTGCCGGGCAGGTCGCAATCGCTCAGCCCGATGGCGCCGACGGTCATAATGGTTCCCGGCGGGAGCATCAGGCTAAGTCCGGTTTCGCTGCCGTCGAAGCTCGGTTTCGATCCGTCGAGGACGTCCAGTGCGGCCTTGACTTCGTCGGGCGTGGCGCCGAAGACCATGATGTTTGGCTTGAAGAACGTGCCGGTCATCGAACGTTCGTGCTTCGTGCCGGCGGCATGGGTCCACGAGTGCAATTCGAAGTCGCCGTACTTGGCGGCTTCATGGCAGGGCGCCTGGGCGACTTTGTCGAGCAGCATTTGCTGGTCGACATTGGCGTGGACGATGGCGACGCCGGTCTTCGGCTTGAACTGCGTGCCGTAGATCGTGATGCCGTGCAGGTCGGTCGTCGGATCGAATCGCCAGACGGCGGCGAGCATGGACAGGTAGTTTTCGGCCTGTTCGCAGTTCTCCAGGCACTTCTGACGTATGCCCTTGATGGTTTCCGAGGCCATCAGGGCGTCCACGTCGAGATGGGCGGCCCACTTGGCGTCGGCCGAGATTTGCTGCAACTGGATGGGCTCGGCGTGTGCGATGGCCGCAAAGGCCAGGGAAGCGGCCGCGACCAGCCCAAATGTCCAAGACTTCAACATCATTCACCTCTTGATTGGGTAGGATTCATTCTAACATGGTAACGCAAAGGGCAGCCATAGTTTGGGCGAGTTCCGTTTTTCGGCGAGATCGCCCTAGGGTTGGCTGCCGTTTTGCCCTCGCTGGCGAGCATCGATGCCGCCCCTGTATACACGGTGGGTTCGGCTCCCGTTACGCACAAGCCAAAAGAGGGGGTTGCCGAATAGTTTCGAAGGGCAGAGTCTTATGGTATAGTTATTGTGATGTTTATTGATGGTCAGCGAAGTAATGCAACACGGGTTCACCTGTTTTGCCGCCAATCCGGCCTCCCGATGGTCGGCCTTGTTGCACTACTTATCTGAGGGGCAATAGGTGGTTTGCCGCCGTTTCCCGCCATAACCAAGGCACTTGGGACCGCAACGTTCCGTGCTCCGCTGCCGGCCGAGTTTTTCGCAGGAGTGATAGATATGAGCCGAATTTGGGTATTTCTGTTTGCCGCACTACTTCCGATCTCGGCGGTCGCCCAGACGGATTCAACGAGCACGACGGCGCCGAGCGCGCCGTATGAGCCGGTGGTTCCCGCTCCGTCGATGGTCAATTCCTACGGCGGTTGGTCTGGTTATTCGGGCGCGACGACGGCCGCGGGTTCCGCCATGAACGGGATGGCGAACGTCATCAGCGCGCAAGGCGATTACAATCTGTCGACGTCGGCGGCCGCGGTCAACATGACGCAGGCGCAGAAGAACGAGATTCAAAATCGTCAGCAATGGACCAATACGTACTTCGATATGCGGCAGACAAATCGCACGGCCCGGGCTGCCGAGCGGTTGCCGCCGCCGACGATGGAGCAGATTGCTCGGATCGCGCGCGACGGAGCGCCGAAGCCCCTGGCGCCGAACCAGTTGGACCCGGTCAGCGGGCGGATCGCTTGGCCGAGCGCGTTGCAGGAGGCGAGTTTCACGCCGCAGCGCAGCGAACTTGACAGCCTTTTTGCTCGAAAGGCTCACTACGGTCAACTTGGTTACTCCGATCAGATGAAGGCTCGTGAGGTGATCGACGGCATGTTCGACGAGTTGAAGTCGCAGGTTCGCACGATTCCGCCCATGGACTATGTTGCGTGCCGCGGGTTTCTCCAGAGCCTTTCATATGCCGCGACCAAAAACGAACTGGAATAAATAAGCCGATTTGCGTTAGGAGTTTGAATAATGAATCTGAAACGATTGGTTTTGTGCGGATTGGTCGGAGCGTTTCTGGCGCCGGCCGGTTCCGCTGCGGTGGCCGACGACGTCTCGATCTCCGTGCTGGTAGGCAATTTGAAGTCGGCGGAAGAGGCCGTGCGATTGCAGGCGATTGATCAATTGGCTGCGGAAGGCCCGAAGGCCGCCCAGGCGGTTGCGCCGTTGGGCGGGTTGCTCAACGACGGCTCGGCGACCGTTCGCGCCCATGTGGCATTGGCGCTGGGAGCCATTGGCGAAGCGGCCAAGCCCGCGGTGCCTGCCCTGGTTGAACTGCTGAAGGATTCGGACGTGACGGTTCGCCGTCAGGCGGTCCGGGCCCTGGTGAAGATCCGCCCGGGTCCTGAAGTCGCGCTGCCGCTTTATATCAAACTGCTCAAGGACTCGGACGCCGGGGTGCAGATGCGCGTTTTGAACGCGATTTCGGAAGTCGGGCAACCGGCCGTGCCCGGTCTGATCGCGGCCTTGGACAACGAGAAGGCGGCCTATTGGTCGTGCCTGATTTTGCGCGAGATGGGTCCGGTGGCGAAGGCGGCCGTTCCGGCGCTCATCGGGAAGACCAAAGACCCCAGTCCCGAAATTCGCCGCGAGGCGATTCTTGCGTTGGCCGCGATGGACAACGACGCCGTGAACGCGGTCGGGCCGATCGCCGAGGCGCTCAACGATCCGCACACGCGATTGGCGGCCGCGTATGCGTTGGGTCGGATCGGCAAGATTCCGCCGGAGGCCGAGGCGATTCTCGAAGCCGACTCGAAGAGCGACGATGCGATGTTGAGTCAGATCAGCCTCTGGGCGTTGGCTCGCGTGCATCCGGAGAATAAAGAGCTTCGGGCCGAGGTTACCGAGCGATTGATCGTGAGCTTGAAGGACGCCAATCCAATGGTGCGCGTGGCAGCCGCCCGCGCGTTGGCGGCGCTGCCTCCCGCCCCGGATATTACCGGCCCGATCTGGGAGAAAGCGATGGCCAACGCCGACGAGACGACGGTCATCCATGCGTTGGACGCGCTGGCGTCACTTGGTCCGGCGGCCGTTCCGCGTTTGATCGAAGCTCTGAAATTTGAAAAGGCGCGAGGCGGAATCGTTCATCTGCTTGGACGCATCGGTCCTGCCGCGTCGGCGGCGACGCCGGCGTTGGTCAAGCTGATCGACGACAAGAACGAACGGCTTGCGAAGGAATCGATTTTGGCGCTGGCCAAAATCGGTCCCGGCGCGAAGGAGGCCGTGCCCGCCTTGGTCGACCTGCTGAAGCAAGAAGGATGCGTGAATACGCACGCCATCGTTTATGCGTTGGGCAAGATTGGCCCGGATGCCGCCTCGGCCCAACCGGTTCTGGTCGAATTGCTGAAGAACACGGACGAGAACTTGGTGCTGGAGAGCGCTTGGGCGCTGGCGAATATCGAACCGCAATCGGCCGAGATCGCCGCGAAGACGCTGCCTATCCTGACGGCGGGCCTGACGAACAGTTCGCCGCTGATTCGCGTTGGCGCGGCCGAGGCGCTGGGCAACCTGGGCGTTTTGGCCACCGAGGCGATTCCCGCCCTGCAAAAAGTGATGAACGACAACGACAAGGCGGTCCGCGACGCCGCGGCCAAAGCCGTGCATCAGATTCGCGGCGCGTCGTCCAAATAGTCTGCCTGAAACACCGAATCGAGGAACCGCCATGAGCCACGGCAAGACGCCGGCCACCGAACGTCCGCACCATCATGCCGATCGCCAAGCACCGGCCTGGAAACAACTGCACCGAAGCTTGTTGACCTGGATCGTGGTGCTTCTCATGTTGGCCTCGATGATGATGTACGTCCTTTCGGACGACGAGTCGTTGCAGCCGGGCGGACCTCCTCCCGCGCCAACGCAATCGCAGGCGAACTGATCGCCGGCCTTCGAACCGTTGGTTCCGGGGGCGATTTCGCAATTCCTGCCAGTCCGCCCCCTTCCGTCAGGCACGCATGTTTGTTACGGTAAACGCTCCCTTTCATCCTCGGAGGTTTACCGTGTACGACAAACAGGCGTTGATCGAACTGGTTCGCCAAAAGGCATTGAAGTTCGGCGATTTCACGTTGGCCTCGGGCAAGAAGGCCACGTATTACCTTGACGGCAAACAGGTCACGCTCGATCCGACCGGGGCCCGATTGGTGGCCGAGGGAATGCTCGACCTTCTAGCCGCCAGCCAGATGCCCCAGGCCGTGGGCGGCATGTCGATCGGCGCCGACCCGATTACTGCGGCGGTCGTCACGATGGCGGCGGTCCGCGATACGCCCCTGCTGGGCTTCATGGTCCGAAAACAGTCGAAGGGCCACGGCACGAATCAGTTCATCGAAGGGCCGGTTCAACCG
>JAEWUR010000357.1 GCA_023397045.1 Planctomycetota bacterium | reverse complement strand
ATTCGAGATTCACTTGATGGATGATCCCGATGGCCGGCGGCACGACGCGGAAGTTTTGGAATGCCTTTTGCCCCCATCGCAGGAATTCGTAACGCTCGCGATTGCGGCGGAATTCGAAGTCGATGTTCTCGCCCAGCGCCGTCGACGAGCCGAACCGATCGACTTGCACCGAATGGTCGATGACCAGATCGACGGGCACCAGCGGATTGATCTTTTTCGGATCGCCGCCGAGCCGTTGCATGGCGCTGCGCATCGCGGCGAGATCGACTACGGCCGGCACGCCGGTGAAGTCCTGCAAAACCACCCTAGACGGCTTGAACGGCACCTCGATCGCCGAGGTTCGCACGGGCTGCCAGCCGGCAAGATTTTTGACGTCGCTCTCGGTCACCTGATATCCGTCGCAGTTGCGGAGCACCGATTCGAGCAGGATGCGGATCGAATAGGGCAACGCCGACAGTTTGGTCAAACCGGCGTCTTCGAGCTTCGTCAAGCGATAGATGCCTGCCCGGTCAGCGCCGGAGTTCGTCGAAAAGGTGTCGCGAGCGTGAAAGGGATCGTGCATGGGCGGGTGGTGTCTCTTGCGAAGCCGCAAGCGGTCCTCATTATCGATGGGATAGTTGTGATTTTTTGTGGAATGGCCAGCCGTCGTAGGGACGGACGAACGGCCATTGCTGCCGCGGCAGCTTCCGCTGAACTGGATTCGCATCAATATAACCAATTGTCCGCCGGATGGCATCGGGGGTGTCCAGAAAAACCTTCCAGCCGGGGTCACCCCAAACGGGATGTTCGAGGGGACGAATTCCGGCGTTGCGAGTCCGCAAGCGGCTATACGTGCGACTCCCAGCCGTCAGGGGTTGGAGCCGAGACGGTGATCGTCTGCTTCGTGGCGGGATGGCGGAACGTGATCGATCGTGCGTGCAACGCGATGGCTCGCAGGCGCTCGTCATCGTGTTGGATGCCGAACGGGATCGTCGAACCATATTGAAAATCACCCAGGATCGGATGATGGCGCGAGGCGGCTTGAATGCGAATCTGATGCGTGCGGCCGGTCTCCAACTCGATCTCGAGCCACGCGCCGCGATCGGTCGTTTGCAACGTTCGATAGTGCAGAATCGCCAATTTCGCCTCGGGATGATCCTGGGGCACGACCTCGGCCAGCGGTTTTCCGTAGACCTTTCGCAGGAAGTCTTGCCACGTGCCCTCGGGCGGATCGGGGCGTCCCTCGACCCATGCCCAGTAGGTTTTCTTGACTTCGCGATGTTCGAATTGCAGCGACAACTTGTGCGCCGCGCGTCGGCGCGTTGCAAAGATCATTGCGCCCGACGCCGGACGATCGAGCCGGTGCGGAATTCCCAAGTAGACGTCGTGCGGCGGCTGGTCGCGCTGTTTCAAGAACG
The DNA here is from genome assembly GCA_023397045.1 of Planctomycetota bacterium. Lineage (GTDB taxonomy): Bacteria > Planctomycetota > Planctomycetia > Pirellulales > Thermoguttaceae > JAEWUR01. The sequence continues at coordinate 5,249 of JAEWUR010000357.1, read as the reverse complement.
CTTTGATGCGGACTTCGAGACTATCGATGCCGGGGGGCGCTTGCGTTGGCAATCCCGCCGGCTTGCAGACCACCAGACAAGGGCCATCCTCGTAGAGAACCGTGAATCCCGGGTCCATGAATGCTCCGCTTCACGCATACCGGGCCATCAGCGAATCCATCCAACGCGGCGCGAGCCGGTTCATTCCGCAGAGGAGGCGTCCCCAGCCGTAAGGGATGATTTCATGCCGCCCGGCGCGCATGGCCGAGACCATCTCGCGAGCCACGGCGTTGACGTCGGCCGGCTTGTGCTGGGGCCAGTTGGCGTCCTTGGTCCGTTCGAGTTCCTTGTCGAAGAATTCGGTTTCCGTGGTACCGGGGCAAACGACCAGAACGTCGATGCCTTGGTGTGCCAGTTCGGCACGGAGCGCTTCGCTGAAACCCGTCACGGCGAACTTGCTGGCCGAATATTCGCTGCGGTTCGGCACGGCCCGGCGTCCGACGATCGAACTGACGTTGACGATCATCGGTCGCACGCCTTGTTTGAGCAACGGCAGCGCGAGCCGCGTCATCTCGACCAGTGCGAAGAAGTTGACTTCCATCACCTGCCGCACGCGCGAGACGCTGGCCCCTTCAAACGGACCCAACGCGCCGACCCCGGCGTTGTTGACCAGGATATCGAGGCCGCCGAACCGTTCACGGGCGGTATCGATCGTCTTCTGTCGGACGTCGGGATCGGTCACGTCGCCGACGACGATCTCGATGGCCGCGCCAAGCGACCTGATCTTGTCGGCCAATTCGCGCAGGCGATCTTCCCGCCGGGCGAGGACCACGAGCTTTGCGCCGGCCTTGGCCAGCTCGAGTGACAGAGCCCGGCCGATGCCGCTTGATGCCCCGGTGACGATGACGCGAGCGTTTTTCAAATCACGTTTCATAACCGTCCTCGGTGGCTTGCGACGCGGTTTCCAGCAACATATGACCGCCGTTCCGATGAGGGCGGACCGACAGCGAGTCTTCTTCGAGCCGTCCCAGGTGTTGAGCCGGGATTCGGCAGTGAATGAACACGCGGCTATCAACGAAATGTTTCGAAAGCACCTCGCCGTTGGCGGCAAGATAGGCCATCAGCCGGCCGTTGTCAACGCTCAACTCGACGTCGACGTCCAGAAATCCTCGGCTGAGCGCCTCGCTGACTGCGGCGGTGAGATTGGCCATGCCAAACTCCGTCTTGGCACTGATCGGCACGGCGTTTGGATATCGATTCAACAGCCCGTCGAGCCGAACGCGGTCGGGCAGCGCGTCGATCTTGTTGACGACCAGGAGCGTGTCCTTTCGCTGGATGCCGATTTCTTCCAACACGTCGTAGACCGCGGCGATCTGGTCGTAGACGGCCGGATTCGAGCCGTCGGCCACGTGCAGCAGCAAATCGGCGTGCCGGGCTTCCGCCAACGTGGCCTTGAAACTCTCGATCAGATGGTGTGGCAGGTCGCGAATGAAGCCGACGGTGTCGCTCAGCAGCACCGGCCCCCAGCCGGGCAACTGCCATCGCCGGGTGCGCGTATCGAGCGTGGCGAACAGGGCATCTTGCACGAAAACATCCGCGCCGGTCAAGGCATTCATCAACGTGCTCTTGCCGGCATTCGTGTATCCGACCAGCGAGACGGTCAGCAACTCGCGGCGTCCGGCCACTTCGCGTTCTTTGCGTCGTTCGATCGCGCCCAACTGGCGCCGAAGCTCTTTGAGTCGATGCTCGACCAACCGGCGGTCTTCTTCCAACTGGGTTTCGCCAGGTCCGCGAAGCCCAACGCCCTTCTTCTGCCGCGACAAGTGCGTCCACATCCGTTTCAGCCGGGGCATCGCGTATTCGAGTTGGGCCAGTTCGACGGCCAGCCTCGCTTGATTCGTCTGCGCCCGGGTGGCAAAGATGTCGAGGATCAATTCCGTGCGGTCGAGCACCTTCCGCTCGGTGGCCTTCTCGAGGTTGCGCGTTTGGGCGGGGCTCAGGTCGTTGTCGAAGATGATCAGGTCGGCGTCGACCAACTCGGCCAGCCGAGTCAGTTCTTCCACCTTTCCGTGGCCGAGGTAGGTTGCCGGGTCGGGCGTTTGGCGGCGTTGGGTCAACTGTCCGACGATGCGCACGCCCGCCGTTGCGGCCAGTCCTTCCAATTCTTCGAGAGGCGGCCCCTCAGTCTTCTGCTCCGGCAGCATCACGCCGACCAGGATGGCTGCCTCGCTCGTTACGCTATCGCCGCGATTCAGTTCGTACACTACTCAAAATCTCCCGCGAACAAGTGACAATAGCTCTCGTATCGACGTTCGTCGAGTTGTCCATCGGCCACGGCGTCTTTCACGGCACAGTCGTCCTCGTGGGTGTGGGTGCAGTCGGGAAAGTGGCACTGGCTGACGTACGGCCGCAGATCGCGGAAAAATCCGGCGACCTCCTCGCGAGTGACGTCCCAAAGGCGGAACTGCCGGATGCCCGGCGTATCGACCACATAGCCGCCGCCGGAAAGCGGCAGCAGTCGGGCGGTGGTGGTTGTGTGTTTGCCTTTTTCGTTTTCGGTGCTGACCGGCTGAACGTGGAGTTGGAAGTTGGGGTCGATATCGTTCAGCAGCGAGGACTTGCCGACGCCGCTCTGCCCGGCCACGACGTTCGCCCGGCCGATCATCGCGCGTCGGAACCGATCGATGCCGAAGCCCGTCCTGGCGCTGAGAAGCAGAACATCGTAGCCCATCTGAGCGTAGACGCCGACCAACGGCTGCAAATCGGCCAGGTCGGCCAGATCGATTTTGTTGATGCAGATCAGCGGGTGAACGCCGGCCTTTTCGGCCTCGATCAGCAGGCGGTCGATCAGGTTCGGTTTAAGCCGCGGCTCGGCCACGCTCGTCACGATGGCCAGTTGATCGACGTTGGCGACCAGTAATTGTTGACGGCCTCGGACTTCGCGGCAGATGCACCCGTGGCGCGGGTCCACCCGCTCGATGATGCCTTCCTTCGGTTCGGTGTTTTCGACCGGCCGAAACACAACGCGGTCGCCCGCCGCGACAACGTGCCGCTGGTCGGTGGCCAAGGTTTTCAGCAGGCGCCGAGTGGCACATTGATAGAGCGCGCCGTCGGCGTCTTCGACGATGCTGAGCAACCCCATCACGCGGAGGACGCGGCCACGGCGGCAGACCGTCTCGTCGACATCGAGATGGACGCCCAGACCCGGGGCGGTTTCCTCGCCGGTCAGGTTGCCGCAGACCGTGCGTCGTCGGGTAAGATCGCCTTTTCCGCTGATCCGTTCGCTCTGCGGGGGCGCTTCTTCCTGGAAACCGTGTTCTTGGAACCGTCGAGTCCAATCGGACGGTCGGGCACGGACGGCACGGTTCTTTCGAAAATCGGCGCGGATTTTCTTCTTTTTTGCCATCCTATTGCATGTCGGGGTAGCGTCTACAAGCTATAGGGTGCGGCAAATCGCCGTCGACCTCATAGTGGTTTGTTGCGGAATCGAAGTTGATTCGGTTCGTCCTTCGTAATATCGACACTGACCGACTCGCCAGGTTCGGGACGCGATGGGGGACGGTTGAACTTCGATTGATCGAGGCCCGCCCGTTCGAGCAAGGATTTGCTGAAAATCTCCTTGCGCGACAGTTCGGTGGGCGGGGGTCCGACCGCGCCAAGATCCATTGGCGAATATTGGACTTCGTACTTGTGCTTGGCAATCGAGAGGATATCGCCGGGATCGAGACGTTTGTCGCTCACCCGGATACCGTTGACCTTTACGCCATTGCGACTTTGCAGATCGCGAATGTGCCAGTAACCGCCATTGACCGTCATTTGACAATGGTGAGCGGACACATTCGAGAAGCGCAGGACGATATCGCAACTTTCGCGTCGCCCGACCAACAAGCTCTTTTTCAGCAAGGGGATCGGGTCGCCTCCCCCGACGGGCAGCAACTCGCCATACATATTTTTTTCCGGCCTTTATTGATGGTCAGCAAGATAATGCAACGCGGGTCTGCCCGTTTTGCTCCCAATCCGGCCTCCCGACGGGTCGGCCTTGTTGCAATACTTATCTGAGGGTCAATAGCTTGTGCGAAACGTTAGGATCTTATTATAAATGATGAAAATCCCTACTTTTAGTGTAGCCGTCCACGCCAATGTCGTCAACTGACCCCCCATATCGGAAGTTGTCCGCGTTCGACTGGGCCGAGGCCGGGCTGTTTTATCACAGCCTTAACTTCTTCTATCGGAGGAAGTTCGGCCGGAAGGTCTGGAAACTCGGGCTCGACGCTGGCTGTGGATGCCCCAACCGCGATGGCACACTGGCCACTTCCGGCTGTGTGTTTTGCGATCCCGCCAGCTTCAGCATCAGTCGGCGGAGGGGGATGCGCGCGATCTCCGATCAACTCGAAGACGGAATCGCCAAATTGAAACAGCGTTACGGAGCCGAGGGGTTTGTTGCTTACTTTCAGCCGGGCACCAACACTTACGGCCCACTCGACCGGCTTCACGCCATGTGGCAAGAGGCGATCGCTTGCCCGGACGTCGTGGGGTTAGCCATCGGCACACGGCCAGATTGCGTTAGCGACGAAGTCCTGGATCGCTTGGCTGCCATGACCGACCAAACCTGGGTGACCCTCGAATACGGTCTTCAGACGATCCACGACCGAACCCTCGACCGGATCCATCGCGGCCACCATTTTGACGCCTTCCTTGACGCCTACCGTCGCAGTCGAGCGCGAGGCCTGGACGTAGGGGTCCATATCGTGCTCGGCCTGCCCGGCGAATCCCCCGAAGACATGCTCGCCACGGCCCGGGAATTGGCGAAGTTGGAAATCCACTCCGTCAAGCTGCACAACCTGTATGTCGTTCGCAACACACCGTTGGCCGATCAGGAGGCCGCCGGTTTGGTCCGCTTGCCCGACCTGTCGGAATACGTGAATTGGGTGGTCGATTTCGTCGAGGAGTTGCCGGCCGACGTGGTGATCGACCGGCTTTCGGGCGATGCCCCGCCGGAGTATCTGGTCGGACCGGAATGGTGTTTGAACAAGGCGGCCGTTCGGACGGCCATCGAGGCGGAGTTTCGCCGACGCGGGACGCGCCAAGGGTGTCGATGTCAGCGAGTTTAGCGGCCGACGGCACGCCGGCCACTTTGCACCGCCGAGGCCGAGCGATATCATGGAATCGTGTTCGAAGCGGACCGGACGGTCGCCGGCTGCGGTCGCCATAGGTCGCCCTATCGGCCTGAGTGCGACAGCGGCGGGAGGAAAGTCCGGGCTCCGCAGGAC
>JAEWUR010000324.1 GCA_023397045.1 Planctomycetota bacterium | reverse complement strand
AACATTGGACTATCTCCGTTACTCTGTGGACCAAGAGAACCTCAATAGCCAATTATTCGCATTCCATCGTCAACTTTCCCCTGCAAGCAGTGCTGTCCCTGAAAGCATTAAAGGGGTAGTTATGCTTTAGCATAACATCCCGCCGAACACGGTCGCGATGTTGTAGCATAACACGACCTTTCGAACGCATGTGTTATGCTGAAGCATAACCTACAGAGTTATCATTGTGATTTCGTCATTCGGTATTTACAATAGGGGGTTGACCCATGCAAAAGCGAGTGGCAACCTTGGAACCACACGAACACGACACCTTGCCGCACCCCAGTTCGGCCCAGGCGACGCCGCCCACGCCGGAACCGCGGCGCGAGCTCGGCCGATTCCAGTATTCCGGCGGCGATACGCCGCTTGCCGGCTATACGATCAAGCGTGGCGTCGGACAAGGCGGTTTCGGGGAAATCTACTATGCCACCAGCGACGCCGGCAAGGACGTCGCGCTGAAACTCGTTCGTCGAAACCTCGACATCGAGTTGCGCGGCATCCGCCAATGCCTGAATCTGAAACACCCGCACTTGTTAGACCTCTACGACATTCGGCAGGACGACCGCGGCGACACCTGGGTGGTGATGGAATACATCGCCGGCGCGAGCCTCGAACATCTCGTGGCCGATCGTCCGAACGGTTTGCCGCCGGCCGAGTGCATGACGTGGATCCACGGGATCGGCGCCGGCGTGGCCTATCTGCACGACCGCGGCATCGTCCATCGCGACCTCAAGCCCGGCAACATCTTTTGCGACGAGGGCGTCGTCAAAGTCGGCGACTACGGCCTGTCAAAGTTCATTTCGTGCAGCCGCCGCAGCGGACACACCGAAAGCATCGGCACCGTCCACTACATGGCGCCCGAGGTGGCCAACGGCCGCTACGGCAAGGAAATCGACGTCTACGCGATGGGCGTCATCCTCTACGAACTGCTGACCGGCCGCGTGCCGTTCGAGGGCGAGAGCATCGGCGAAGTGCTGATGAAGCACCTGACCGCAAAGCCCGACGTGTCGATGCTGGCCGAACCCTATCGCTCGGTGGTCGCCAAAGCATTGGAAAAAGATCCCGCACACCGATTTCGCTCGGCGGCCGAGATGCTCGCGGCTTTGCCAGCGCCCGAAAAAGAATGCGTCTTTCGCACGGCTCCCAGCGAGCCGCCGCCGCGCGATGATTCCGTCGTCCTCGATTCGCCGTTCTTCGGCCGCGAAAAAAGCGGCCCGGCCCATGAGACCGTCGTCAACGCCGAGGCCGTCGACGAAGAGCCGATCCTTCGGGCTGTCCGCCAGAACGCCTCGCATTTCCGCCATGCGCTGCACGAAACCCGGCACTCGTCGCCGGCCCTCTATGTCCTGTTCATGGCCGGTATGGTCATCGCCGCGATCTACCTCTGGCCGGTCGCGCTGATCGCGGCCATCGTCCTCGGCGTGGTGTACGGCATCTACCGCCTGTTTTGGGCATTTTTCGGACCGAATTCCCCTCGACGGGACGAACTGAGGCGACCCTCCCCGATTCCAACGCAACCACCACAAGAAAACATGCCCCCTCCGCGCCGCATACGCCGTTTCCTCCGACGGCGCGAGCGAGCCATCGAAGCGCTGGCCCTGAAACCGCCGCGCGAACGAATCACCGAACTGCTCGGCTCGTTGTTGGGCAGCACGCTCACGGCGGCCGCCATGTGCGTGGCCGTGCTGTTGATCGAGTCGTTCGAAATGAGCTCGTCCAACGTCTTTCGGCCGGAACAGTACGCCTGGCTCCTGGCCGTCAGCGTCCTCGGCTCCTGGTCGGTGCTGATCCCGTCGAAACTTTGGGAAGGACTGCGCGGCGACGCAATGATCCGGCGACTCTTCCTAATGGTCGTCGGCATGGGCGTCGGCGTCGCGGCCTTCGCACTCGGCCAATGGCTTCTGGTCAGCCTGCCGGCCTCGGCCGACTATCCTGAACCGCTCGACTCCGTAATCCCCTCCAGCATCAACGTCTTTTACGGCCAAGACGGGCATCCGCTGCTCTGGGCCTACGTCGCATGCTTCGGCTCGCTGTTCTTCCTCGTTCGTTGGTGGCGCCAGGCCGACCCCTTGCGCGCCACTCGGCTGAGCCTCTGGTCGCTCATCGTCACCGTAACCATCGCCGGCGTCGCCGCCTGGCTCTGGCAATTCCCCCAACCCTGGCTGCCAATGGTCGCCGGAGTCATCTCCGTCTCGGTCCAACTGTCCAGCCCCTGGGCAAGGAGGGCAGCATGATGGTCCCCTACGTTAGTATTTTTGTGCTGTTGCTGCTGGCTGTGGTCCTGCTAGTCGTTCTGACGACGATCGTCGTGTTGCTGGCCAACCCAAAGACCCGCAAGGCCGCGATTGCAGTATTGGGTGTTTCTGCATCATTGTTTGGGCTGCTGATCGTATTCGTGGTGGTGGGATCATTCCATTACAGGATGGCTGAGCAACCACCTACACCCCTTGTCCAGACGCCGCGGCAGAACAAAGCCACCGAGATCCATTCGGAAGAAACAACGGCCGCACCCGCTCCGGCCGATGCCAAAGTGCCGGACGACAAGCCCGCTTGGACAAGCGAACCGCCCAAAGTCGTCGACGATGCCTATCAAATGAGCATCGCCATCGGTCCCTATTCAACCCGCGCGGAGTGTGACGCGAAACTGCCCGAGGCCTTGCAGCTGGCGCTCGATCTATACGTCGACGTCTGCCTCGGCGATCAATCGAAAGATAATCTCCGATTGCCTTTCGAGTATCTCAAATCGCAAACCGTCAAGGAGCAATGGGAAGAGACGCGGCAGCTTTCCGTCGGTCCGATGATCTGGCTGCACGTGTTGCTCCAGTTCGATCGGAAGGTCAAAGACCACGTGCTCGAAGCGCATCGGCAGGCCGTCGTCCATCGCCGGCTTTGGGAGGGTGGAACCTGGGCGGCCGCCGTGCTTGCCATGTTGGGCACGGCATTCGGTTGCCTCAAGATCGATCTTGCCACCCAAGGCGTCTATCGCCGCCGCTTGCAGATCGGAGCCGCCGCCGTCATACTAGGACTGGTGGTGCTGGCCATTTTCAAGGGATCAGGGATTGGGAATTAGTTTTTGTTGCGGAAGCATTTGTAGGGTGGGTCGAGCGAAGCGAGCCCCACCAGAAACAAGC